>DATJYI010000060.1:0-17518 GCA_035499635.1 Nitrospiria bacterium
ATCCTCACGGAATATCTTCTGCCCGATCGCGGCCTGCAGGTTGCGGTTGCTGGCCGCAACGACGCGCACGTCCACCTTGACCTTCGTTGTGCCGCCCACGCGCGTGATCTCGTCCTCCTCCAGCACCCGCAGCAGCTTCGACTGCAGACCCAAATCCATCTCGCCGATCTCATCGAGAAAGAGCGTGCCGTGGTCGGCCAGCTCGAACTTGCCGATCCGCCGTCCAACGGCCCCCGTAAACGCCCCCTTCTCATGGCCGAACAGCTCGCTCTCCAACAGGTCGCGGGGAATCGCCGCACAGTTAATCGCGACGAACGGCCCGTCTTTCCGGGGGCTGATATAATGGATCGCGCGGGCGAAGAGCTCCTTGCCCGTGCCGCTTTCGCCCATCAGCAGCACGGTCGTGTTGCCGGCCGCCACCTTCTGGAGTGATTCGAGGCTCTTGGCCATCGCGGGACTCTTCCCGATGATCTTCGGCACCTTCAGGTGCTTGGCCATTTCCTCCCGCAGGATTACATTCTCGGTCACCAGCCGTTGCTTCTCCAGCGCCTTGTCGATGAGCAGGAGCAGGTGATCGGGATCAAATGGTTTGGTTAGAAAATCGTAGGCGCCTTCCTTGACCGCCTTGACGGCCGTCTCGATCGTTCCATAGGCGGTCATGAGAATCACCGGCGTGCGCGGGCTGAACTCCTTGGCCGCTTCCAAGACGGCCAGTCCGTCCTTGTACGGCAGTTTCAGATCGGTGACAACCAGATCGAACCGGTTGTCCCTCAGTTGCTGGATCGCTTCGCGGCCGTCCTTGGCCCAGACCGGCTCATGCTCGACCGCCTCGAGCGCCTGCATGAGCATCTTGGCCATGCTTTCTTTGTCTTCGGCGATGAGAATCTTTCCCATGGGAATCCCGGGATGCGGATTAACCTTTCTAGACCCTGCCGTGGACCCTGGCCCCCGGCCACTGGATCCTTGTCTCTAAACGTGCCGAGTATAGCACACTATGAACAATCGGTCATTGAACCGGTCCGCGGCTGCACGACTCATCATAAGAATAGCTCCACACCCGATCGTCCGGCCCATTCAATCGACGAATTCGTCGCGCTTTCGCCCGGCACGAAACCTGCTTCATTAGCATGCTGTCAGATCACACCACCAAAGGAGGCAGCATCATGGCACAACAGACCGAACAAAAACCGTCGCCGCCGGCCGCCACACGGACCGCCCGTCAGGTCTTTGCCATCGCTCAACGCAATGGGAAGAGCTACTGGATCCGAATTGGCGCGGCCTTCATCAACCAGGATGGCAGCGAAACGGTACTGCTGGACGCCTTGCCGGTCACCGGCCGGATACAGATCCGCTCTGCGGCGGAAAACGGCAAACCGGACAGCGCACAGACCTGATCGGTCATCAGGCGTTCCGGACCGCGACCTGTGCAGCGGCCCGCCCGATGGGCAGGACGATCCGGAACGTCGTGCCGGCGCCCTCCCGGCTCTCGACGGCGATCCGGCCGCCGTGTGAGAGGATGATCTTGTGAGCGAGCGCCAATCCCAGTCCGGTGCCTTTCTGCTTGGTCGTGAACAGCGGCAGAAAGATCCGGTCCAGATGCTCCGGCGCGATGCCGACGCCCGTGTCCTGGACGACGATTTCCACGTCGCGCTCGCCGAGCATCCGGACCCGGATGGATAATGCGCCCCCGTCCGGCATCGCGTCGAGCGCATTGGCATAGAGGTTCAATAATGCCTGGTAGAGCAGCCCCTCGTCCACCCGGACGACGGGCAGATCCGGCGGCAGAACGAGCGACACCGTCACGCGCTGCTCGGCGCTGCGCGCTGCCATTTGGGCGACGCTGCGCGTGAGCAGTCCGGCCAGATCCGTGACCGAAATGGACAGCTCGGTGCGGCGGCCGAAGTTCAGCAGATCGTCGATCAACCGGTTCATGCCCTTGAGTTCCTCGTTGATCGCCAGCGCCATCCCGGCCGCCGGTTCATCAGGCTTGAGTGATTTGGCCACCAGCCGCGCGTAGCCCATGATCGTCCCCATGTAATTGCGGAATTCATGCGCGATGCCCGCCGAGACCTCGCCCAGCTCCGCCAGCCGGCGCCGGAGCTCCATCTGCTCCTGCAATCGTTTGATCTCGGTCAGATCGGTGAAGACGACCGTGGCCCCCAGCATCGCCCCCGCCTGGTCACGCAGCAGCGACGTGCTCATGCCGACCCAGACCCGCCCGGTCGGCGCGTCCAGCTCGAGCTCCTGCCGGCTCAACCATTCCTGCCGCTCCAGCGTCTGGGCAATGACCCGTGTGAGCGGGTGGTCCGCTCCGAACAGCTCCGCGGGCCGCCGGCCGATCACCTGGTCGCGGCTCATGCCCAGAATCCGCTCCGCGGCCTCATTGAACGAGGCGATCCGCAGCTCTTGGTCGACTGTCAGCACGCCGCTGGCCACGCTGCGCAGAATACTCTCATTGTAGGTTTCCACATGCTGTGCCCGTTGCTCCGCCCGGCTGCGCAACCGGGCCAGCTCCTGTTCCTTCTCCTTCAACTCCTGGATCAACCCCGCAAAGGTACCCACCATGAAGGCTTCACGGCGGCGTCCCGGACTGCCGGCCGGTTCGACCGGGGGCAGCGACTCCTCCCGTGGAAACGACCGCATCCATTGCGCGGCGGCAAACGCCAGCAACAGCAGCACCGTCCCGATGCCGATGGCGAACGGCCACGACTCGCCGACCGAGGCCTGCTCGCTCAACGCCGACGGCTGTTCGACCGTCACCCCCAGCAACCGCGGTTCGGCATCGGATGCGGTGTTCAGCATCGGCAGCCAGAAGGTCCGGAGCACGACGCCCGAGGCCAGACGGCGCGGAGCCCCGAACAATCCCGCGCCCGAGAATTGCGTCTGTTCCTCCGCCGACAGCGGCGCGACCTCATCAGGCAGCGTCTGTGCGCCGTCGGGATGATCGCCCATCGAATCAATCAGGATTTCGCCGTCGCGATTCCAGAGCGTGATCCGATGGACCGCCAGACGGTCGGCCAGCTCGGCCGCCGTCGCCTGGTCGGCATGAGCCGACAACAACTCGCCCGCTTCGCGCGCCGCCACCGCCGCACGCGATCGAAGCTGGTCCGCGAGCCCCGCGCGCAGATCGGTGATCTGGCTGGACTGCGCGCTGATCAATCCGATCAACAACGCGAAGGCCACGCCGATCAGCAGGAAGAAGAGCCCCCCGATCGAAAACCGCCCGCGCTTATCGTCCCAGTCCGACATACCACTCCACGATCGTCGTCCCAAAGAAGAGCGACAGCACCGCGCCCAGCGCGAGAAACGGCCCGAACGGAATCGGCGTTTTGCGCCCCCACCCCTTCAACACCATGAACGTGAGCCCCACCGCCGCGCCCGACAGCGAGGCGAGAAAAATCGTCAGCAGCACGTTGTGCCAGCCCAGGAAGGCCCCGACCATCGCAATCAATTTGATGTCGCCGCCGCCCATTGCTTCCTGCTTCAGGACGCGGGCGCCCACCTCCGCCACCAGCCAGAACAGGCCGCCGCCGGCCAGAAAACCGATCAACGAGCTGATAAACCCCTGCGGCAGCCAATAACTCGCCGCCAGCCCGATCGCAATCCCCGGCAGTGAGATGACGTCGGGAATAATCTGAATGTCGAGATCGATAAAGGTGACCACGATCAGCGCGGAAAGAAAAAGGGCATAGATCAGCGCCGGCCAAACAAGGCCGAACTGCTCCAGCAGCAAGAGATAGCCGGCGCCGTTGAGCGCCTCGACCAACGGATAGCGCCACGAGATCGTCGCCCGGCAGGCGCGGCAACGACCCCGCAGAAGCAGAAAACTGATGATCGGAAGATTGTCGTACCACGCGATGGGCTTCCTGCACTTCGGGCAGCGCGAGCCGGGCCAGATGATCGACTCCTCGCGCTGAAGGCGGTAGATGCAGACGTTGAGAAAGCTGCCGATCACCGCGCCGAACACGAAGACAATCACATCAAGCGGCCATTGCATCTTGATCAAATTTTCCATTGATTTCATAACTGTAGCACACACAAGTTCAACGGGCAAATCTCCTACGTCATTGCCTTTTCTTTTCCTCCACTTCTCCTCGAAGCGGGCAGATCACACCCGAGTCTAGATATAGTACGGGGGCCTATGCCAGGGGCGGTGACGCGGACGTGTCGGAGGCCGCCATATCTTTTTTTGTCTTTTCATTTCCTCTCCTCACTTCAAGGACCGGATTGGGGCGGAGACGCGGCCGTGTCGGAGATCGCCCCATCGATGGCCTTCAATTAATGGGGCGATCGAGACCCGAGCACCGGCGAGCACCGTAAGCGCAGCTGAGTGCGTGCCGCGGAACCGCCTCTAACCCGGTCTCTGCTCTTGACCGTTTCGCGTATTGACTGCCATAATCACTTCCCATGACCTCCCCCAACCCGATCCGCGTCCGCTTCGCCCCCAGCCCCACCGGCCATCTGCACATCGGCGGCGTCCGCACCGCTCTCTTCAATTACCTCTTCGCACGCCACCACAAGGGCACATTCATCCTCCGGATCGAGGACACCGACACCAGCCGGTCCACGGAAGAATCGATTCACGGCATCCTCGAAGGATTGAAATGGCTCGGCCTGAACTGGGATGAAGGCCCCTACCGTCAGACGGCGCGGCTTGAGCTGTATCGAAAGCACGTCGAGCAATTGCTCGCACAGGGCCTGGCCTATCATTGTTATTGCTCGCCGGAGGAGCTCGAAGCGCGCCGGGCCGAGGCAATGGCCAGGAAACAGACGCCTAAATATGACGGCCGCTGCCGGAATCGCAAGGAGCCGATCCCCGGCCGCACTCCCGCCGTCCGGCTGAAGGCGCCTCAGACCGGCCAAACCGTCGTGCACGATCTGATCCGCGGCGACGTTGTCTTCGAAAACGGCCAGCTCGACGATCTGATCATCTTGCGCTCAGACGGCATCCCGACCTACAACCTCTGTGTCGTGGTAGACGACGCCGACATGAGGATCAGCCACGTCATCCGGGGTGACGATCATTTAAACAACACGCCGCGGCAGATGCAGATTTATGACGCCTTCGGCTACCCGCCGCCTCAGTTTGCCCACGTCTCGATGATCCTGGGACCCGATAAGGCGCGTCTTTCCAAGCGCCACGGCGCCACCTCGACACTGGTCTACCGTGAGATGGGCTACCTGCCCGAAGCGCTGCTCAATTATCTGGCCAGGCTGGGCTGGTCCTCGGGCGATCAGGAAATCTTTACGCTGCAGGAAATGATTGACAAATTTTCGATCGAACAGGTCAATTCCTCGGCCGCCGTCTTCAACCCGGAGAAGCTCCAGTGGCTCAACAGCCACTACATCAAAACGGGCGACCCCGTCCGTTTGGCCCGGCTCCTTCGCGACCATTACCTCGCCGAGCGCGAGCCGTCGGCCCGCTCGCTCCCCGACGACCAGATGATTCGAATCGTGCACGCTCTTCAAGAGCGCACCAAGACGATGGCGGAAATGGCCGACCTGTCGATGTGCTACGTGGAAGAAGAGATCAATCCGGAGCCGGCCGCGGCGGTAAAATTTCTCACACCCGCGATCAAGCCGGCGCTGGCCGATCTGATCAGACAACTTGCCGCTGTGCCGCGGTTTGATGAGCCGGGGCTTCCCGCGGCGTTCGAGGCGATCATCGCCGTCCATCAGCTCAAGATGGCGCAGCTCGCCCAGCCCGTCCGCGTCGCGCTGACCGGCAGGACGGTCAGCCCCGGCATTTATGAAGTGCTGGCGATTCTGGGCAAAGATCGATCACTTGCCCGGCTCCGCAAAGCTCTTGACTCAATCCCGTAAAATGCCGCAATATACGTCGACCTTTTCATCCATTCTCCATTCTTTCTTTGCCATTTTCCGCGAATGCCACACATCGCGGCGAATGGAGAAAGAGTGCGGCGCCATACGCTGGGGGATCGTCTAGCGGCAGGACAGCAGACTCTGACTCTGCTTACCGAGGTTCGAATCCTCGTCCCCCAGCCATTCTTTTCTCGTTGTCATTCTCCGGGTTTCTCCATACAATCAAACATGGCGATTGTTGTCGCCGTTCTGACAGGATCGATGCCCCCGAACATCGCCCGTTCTTGACGAATTGCTCTCAGCGGCTATACTTCAAGCACAGAAGTCGCCGGTTCTGACTCTAAGACCTTCGGTCGGCTGCATCAGACTGCTTCCCTGACGACCCACGGCGCTTCCCAACAGATTTGATGCGACACAGATAAGGATCCGGTTATTTTAGAAGCCACAAAAATCGAACGCCGGGAGTGGCACCTCTGGTATCTTGCCCTGACGCTGATCCTCTTCCTGGGCTGCCTGACGGTTGTGGCCTATATCGTGGTTGGTAACGAGTACTTCGAAGACCAACCGACCGTCAAAATGGCCCTCTGGGGAGTCGGCATCCTGATTGCTCTCTTCTGTACCTATGTCATCCACACTCGAACGGCCTTGGTCAAAATGCGGCGGCTGTTTGAAAAGCAGGCCACGCGGGATCCGCTGACCGGCCTGTTGAACCGACAATTTTTCGATGACAGAGTACAGGAGGAAATCAACCGGGCGGCGCGCAACGGAAGCATTCTGGCCCTGCTCCTGTGCGATCTGGATCATTTCAAAGAGATCAATGACGCCCAAGGCCATCAGGCCGGGGACGAGATCCTCAAAGCCGCGGCCAAGAGCATCGAGAACTCCATCCGGGGAATCGATCTCGCGTTTCGCTGGGGCGGAGATGAAATCGTGGTCATTTTATCCGATACGTCGCGGGACGGCGTGCTGATCGCGGCGGAGCGGATGAGAAGCGGGGTCAGAAAGATCAGCGACCGGGTCCACGCGACACTGGACCTGAGCATCGGGGCGGCGCTCTTTCCCGAGCATGGACGGGACGTGGATGAACTCATCCGTCTGGCGGATCGGGCCCTGTACATCGCCAAAAAGGGCGGGGGAAAAATCCACATTGGAGAAGAGGAATACCAATTGAATGACGATGCGGTCAGAATCGTCTTTCAACCGGTGGTCGACACCCGGTCGGATCAGACCCTGGGGTTTGAGGCGCTGAGCCGCGATCCTCACGGCAGGCTGACGATCCTCGAGCTGTTCAAGCGCTATCACGCGGTCGGCCAGTTGAATGAATTGAAATGCCTCTGTTTCAAACTCCAGCTCAAGAAGGCGCGGGAGCTCGGACTGCAACGAGTCTTTCTGAATGTGGATTTTATGATGCTGAGCAAGATGGAAGTCGTGCCCAAGCCCGACGCGATGGAGGTCATACTTGAGATCTCCGAACACGAGGCCTTGACCGATATCGAAAAGTGCCTGGGAATCATCCGGGCCTGGCGGACGAGGGGCTTCAAGTTCGCCATCGATGACTTCGGATCAGGCTTCATCTCCCTGCCGTTCATCGCCCGGTTGATTCCCGACTACATCAAACTGGACCGGTCCACGATCCTTCAATCCGTCTCCTCCCAGCAATTTGGGGAATTGATGAAGGGATTGATCATCGCCATGCGGAATTACTCCAAGGAAGGGATCATCGCCGAAGGCATTGAGACCGACAAGGAACTTCAGATGAGCTCGACCCTGGGCACCGACCTTGTCCAGGGCTTTCTCATGGGCAAACCCAAAGAGATGACAGAAGGTCCGGCGAAGTAATTCCAATTCATCAGCCGGTGTCGTGACGAACATGACCGCACGGTCTCCTGGCCTTACCGGGGCGCCGGCCCTTCAACCACCTGCACCAGATCATCAGGGCGAAGCCACTTGGCAAAGGCCGCCTGCACTTCCTTATCGGTGAGCGTCATGTAGCGCTGCGCCGCCCGTGTCGGCTCGTCCAGCGGAAGGTCGTGGCCGGCCCGATAGAGCAGCCCCATGGCGACGCGATCCGTGCTTGATTCTGAGAGCGGAATCTCCCGGAGCAGCAGCGCTTTGGCCTGCCGCAGCTCTTCGGGGGTCACCGGCGTGTTTTGCATCTCCTTCAGCTCGCGCACAATGACGGAGCGGACCGTGGAAACTTTGGTGGGATCACAGGCATATGCCGCGGCATAGAGCGCACGGGTCTGCTCCACATGAAACGAGGAGGAGACGTAGTAGACCAGCCCGTTCCGTTCCCGCAAATCGCGGTAGAGCCGGGTCGCGTAGAACGCGCCGCCCAGCACGTGGTTTCCCAGCTCCAGGGCATAGTAGTCCGGATTGGATCGATTGAGTCCAAGCGTTTCCGCCAGCGTGACCGAGCTCTGGACCTTGCTGGCGTCCGGCACGGCGGCCATCGATGGCTTGTTGGGGGGCACCGGCGGCAAGAGCGTTTCGGGTTGAGGGCCGGCGGCCGTCCAGCCGCCGAAGTATTTCTCGATCACCGTCTTGGCCGTGCCGGGATCCACATGGCCGATGACGACGATAATACAGAGGTCAGGCCGATAGACATGACGGTAATAGTCCCTGACGTCCTTCATCGTCAACGCAGAAATCGTCTTCGGCGTGGCCTCGCGGAGCGTGGGATCGTGCGGCGGGAAAAGCGCGGCGTGCAGGGCGCGACCCGTCAGATAGTCTGGGCTCTCCAGTTGGCCCGCCGCCGCGGCGGCCTGTTGACGTTGAACAATGGCGAACGCCTTCTCGGGCAGCGCCGGGGTCAGCTCATTTTCCGCCAGCAGCGCCACTCCCCGATCGAATTGATCCGCCAGGACCTGGACGGAAAAATCCGTGCCCGCCGACTCGTTCGCCGCGATGTCATCCAGGGCCTTTTGAAATGCGACACGATCCAGCGAGTGTGTGCCGTATGAGAACAGCTGGTCCAGCACCCTGCTGACGCCCTCTCGGCCGTCCGGCGTTTCAAGATCCGGATTATGTTTGATGTGTCCGTACACGGACACGGTCCGACCGGTCGTCTCGGTCTGCACAATGAGACGGATCCCGTTGGGAAGTGTCGTCACCACAGGGTGCAGCGTGGAGGAGGGAACAGCAAGTCGGCTGACCGCCTGCTCCGCCCAGACAGGCAATTCAACATGCCCGACGTGACTCGGCGTAAAGGATTCCCTGCCGCCGAAGGTGTTGGACGAGATCGGCCGTCCCGACGACCGGGGCGTGAGGATGGCGTCGATGGAACGGGCTTGATCCAGATAAATTCGCGCGACGCGGTTGACGTCAGCCACGGTCACCCGTTCGATGGCCGCGACCTCATCGTCGGGCGAGGTCCGGCCGCGCACCGCCAGCGCATCGGACCAGACGTCGGCCAGCCCCGAGACAGAATTTTTCTCGAACTCCGCATTGGCCACTTCGCGCCGTTTGGCCGCGTCCACCAGATCCGCCGGCACTCCCTTCGTGGCGTCAATGGTCAGGATGGCCCTCATCTCCTTGAGAAGCGCCATTCCGTCGCCTCCTTTGGGAAACGTCGCCTCGGCATACCCCAGCCCCGCCCCGGGAAGTTGATCGATGGAAAAATCCGCCGAGAGCGCCTTTCCATCCGGGACCAGGGCATAGAGGCTGCCGCGCTCGCTGCTGAGGACGTCCGCCAGCACCTGGGCCGCAGCAGAGTCGGGACTATCAGAGCCGGGCAGGCGGAAGGCGATCACGGCCATGCCATACGGCAGGTCGGTGTCGAGGCGGAGCGAGGCAGCCTGCACCGGTTCGAGGCGGATGGCGGGACGTTCAGGCAGCGTCCGGGCCGGAATCTTCTCAAACAATGTTCTGACCGTGGTCAACGCCTGTTGCGGTTGCACGTCACCCACAATCACCAATATCGCGTTGTTAGGCGCGTACCAGGCGGCGTGAAACTGCCTGAGCATCGTCCCTGTGGTCTTGTCAAATGAGGATCGGCTGCCGAGCGCATCGTGCGCGTAGGGTGTCCCCTTGTACAAGGCTTCGAGCAGTTTCGTGTAGAAAATATACTCGGGATTGGACAGATCCTGCGCCACCTCCTGCTCGATCGCGCCCCGTTCCCGCTCCCACAATTTCTCATCATCCAGGACGTCCTGCATGCGAATCGCTTCAATATGGAGCGCCACGTCCAGATCGTCCGCGGGAACAGTGAAATAGTACTGGGTCACCGTCTGCTGGGTGTCGGCGTCGAATTGCCCGCCCATGGAGGCGGTGAGCGCGGCCAATTGCTCGGCTGAAAGATTCTCGCTGCCGCGAAACATCATGTGCTCCTGGGCATGAGCCATGCCGGGAAATCCGTCAGGCGCTTCGTTCGAACCGACCAGATAATTGACCACGGTGGTAACGACCGGGGCCAGCCTGTTGCGGACGATGACGACCCGCAGTCCGTTCTGAAGCGTGGCGCGCAGCACCACCTCCTCCCGGCCCGTCGGCTGATCGATCGCCCGGGCACCGGCCGTCCATACCAGCGTGATCGTCAGCCCCGCAATAAGCGCGAGCATCCGGAACACGTGCGGACGGGGACCGATCACGCAACGGCCCATGCGCGTGTTCGTCGTCTAGTTCCCATGATCTGACTTGATGACCGTTCGCAAAATCGTCTTCACCCTTCCCCACGCCGCGTCGCGGGCCTTCCTGACGGCGGCCGGTGCGGCCGGATCGTCCCCTTCACGCATGAAGGCATGGCCCGCTCCGTCATAGATCACGACTTCGTATAGCTTGCCCAGCCGCGCCATCTGCTCGCGGGTCTTGGGTATGGTCGCGTCGATCCGCTCGTCCAGTCCGCCGTAGAATCCATAGACAGGCGTCGAGATCTTCCGGAGGCTTTCGTCATCCGTGGGGGCCGGCCCGTAAAAGACCAGCGCGGCCGACAAGCCGGGCGCCGCCGTGGCAAACCGGAAGGCCTGGCCGCCGCCCCAGCAAAAACCGATCACCGCCGTCCGGCCGTCGGACGCAGGTAACGCGGCGATGTAGTGTTGCACCGCCAGCAGATCCCGCGTGATCTGGTCGGAACTCAGATCATAGATCGCCTTCCTGGCCTGATCGGCGTCGGCAAAATCGCTCGTCTGGTGATGCGATGCGTCGAACCCGGAGAGCAGATCGGGCGCGATCGCCAGATAGCCCGCGGCCGCGAGCTGATCGGCCGCGCTCCTGACCCAGTCGGTCAGCCCCAAATTTTCGTGGATCACAATCACGGCGGAAGTTTTCTTCGCCGTCTCCGGATATGCCACGAAGGCATTAACGGTCCGGCCACCGGCGGGAATCTTCACCCACTCATGATGGCGAGGTGATTGGTCCAACACGGTGCGCGCGAATTCCTGTGCCGTGGCCGGCGGGACGACGCAGAACAGCAGCAACATCATGATGGCTGCCGCAAGAGTACCCATCACGTTGTGTATACCGAATCAGACCGGTCCGACGCAAGTCCGGGACGATTCTTGACTCCCTTTCGTTTCTCAACCGATAATGCGTGTGCATCCGGAGTCGCCATGTCCTACACGCTGACGATCACCCCAAAGCCCGGCTATCTGCACGCCGTCATCACCGGCCTGAATACGTTGGAGAACGTGAAAAGCTATCTCGCTGACATTCAGCGTGCCTGCGCGGCCCGACACTGCTACCGGATCCTGATCGAGGAGCGGCTCGAGGGGCCCCGCCTGGGCATCATGGACGTTTTTCGGATCGCGTCGGAGGGGAGCCACAGTGCCCATGAGCCGTTCAAGGCGATCGCCTACATCGATGTGAATGCCGAAGGCGATTTGATGAAATTTGCCGAGACCGTGGCGGTCAACCGCGCCTTGCCCGTGAGGGTCTTCTCCTCCATCATCGAGGCCGAGCGCTGGCTCCAGGGCGGCGATCAGGACATCGCCCGGCAGTAACTCGTACCCGTCGTTGACACAACCAGACCGCCTGCCGGACGCCATCACTGCTCAGCACCCGGTTCACGTTTCGCGCCGCGTGCTAGGCTGCCAGGCGGTCCGCCGCGGGATTGGCCAGCCACTCGTTCACCGCGTTCCAGTTGATGTTCGACTGAAAACTCTCGATGTAGACCTGCTTGGCCGACGGCGAGTAATCCAGCAAATAGGCATGCTCCCACATGTCCATGACCAGCAGGGGCTTGAACGACGGAGGCACCCCCTGGTCGTGCAGCGCAATCCAGTGATTGGAAAGCCCGCCCGTCACCGGATCCTGATAGAGCACGGCCCAACCCACTCCCCGCATGTTGCCGACCGACGTGAAATCGGCCATCCATTCTGGAAAGCTTCCGAAACTCTCCTGGATCGTCCAGATCAATGCTTTCGATGGCTCTCCGGCCCCCTTGGGGGCCAGGCTCTGAAAATAATATTCATGCAGGATCATCCCTCCGAACTCAAAACCCAGGTGCCGTTTCAGTTCCGAGTAGGCGGTATTGGTCGCCAGCGCCTGTTTCTTGTGGATCATCTCCGCCAACTGCTCGCTGAGCAGATTGGTGTTCTTGACATAGCCTTTGTACAGCTTGAGATGCATCTCCAGCGTCCGATCGGATATGCCGGAGAGCCCTGACAGTTTAAAGTCTTTTGCCTCATATGAGTGTCTGATGGTCATGTCCGCTCCCTTCCACTCGAAACGTTCACTGGGTGGTTCCCAGAATCAATCAGGCCCGTGAAGCTGGTTGGTCCGCAGGCGATTCCGGAGTTGTGATCAAAAGTTGGGTTCAATGTTATGGTTGGCGCAGACCTCGCGCGCCTTGAGCAGCGTCACAAACGGATTCGGTGAAATTTTCACAAACCGCGACGCGCCGATCGATTCCTTGCAGATCACGGGCGACGATCCTCTGACGAGGGCCTCCTGGGGAATCCGGTACAGGTCACCGGTCCCCAGTTCGACATAGGCGCCGGGATCGTCGATCTGTTCCCACGTCATCTGGGCGAGTACATCTCTTTTTTCGATTTGTGCAGATTTGTGTGCGTCCATCTTTGCCTCCTTGTGCTCGTGCGACCTGCGGGACCAACCAGCCCCAGCGGTTTGTGCGTCTTCTCTATCGTTTTGATAGGTGCAAACGGCGGACCAAATGCGCACTCCAGAGCCACCGTCAGAATGCGACACAGGTGCGGCGAGACGACCGCGATCGGGAGATGAAACCCGTCTTGAGGGTCAACTTTGCCGACAGGTGGAATCAAGACACCGTTTGAATACGCGAGTGACGTCTCCTGCCCAATTTGCCCGTAGACGAACCAGATACGCATATTGAAATCGAGGAACACGCAAGGTCATCGATGCGCCACCTTCAGCCTCCTCTCTTGACCCTGCGCCTGCTTTAGACATAAAGTCATGCCGTGGCCGCCCTTCATGAGCTTGAAGTCATCGTCCTGCTCCTTGCCGTGGTTGTGGCACTCAACACAATCGCCCGCACGTTGTTGATTCCTTACCCGATCCTGCTCGTGATCGGCGGCCTGCTGCTCGGTTTCGTGCACGGATTGACCCCGCGCATCCCGATCATCCGCCTCAATCCGGAGCTGGTCTTTCTCGTCTTTTTGCCGCCGATCCTCTGGGCCGCGGCCTACTTCACCTCCTGGAGGGATTTCCGGGCCAACGCCCGCCCGATCGGACTGCTGGCGATTGGTTTGGTGCTGGCCACCACCGCGGCGGTGGCCGCGGTCGCGCATGCCGCACTGCCCGGCCTGGGCTGGGCGACGGCCATCGCGCTGGGCGCCATCGTCTCGCCGCCCGACGCCGTTGCGGCCACATCAATCAGCCGCCAACTCAACATTCCCCATCGCCTGATCACGATCCTCGAAGGCGAAAGCCTGATCAACGATGCCACCGCGCTGATCCTCTATCGTGCCGCCATCGCGGCGACCGTCACCGGCGTGTTTGCGATCGGCCCGTCGCTGCTGCAATTCTTGTATTCTGCCGCCGTCGGCATCATCATCGGCTTGCTGGTGGGCGAGCTCGCCCGCCGGATCCTGGGCCTGACCGGTGACAGCTTCAGCGAGATCGCCGTCACGCTCCTTTGCCCCTATACCGCCTGGGTCGTCGCCGAACAGTTGCACGCGTCCGGCGTGCTCGCCTGCGTGGCCGGCGGCCTCTACATCCGCCACTATTTCAGCGAGATCGTCACGCCAACCACTCGGATACAGGCCAAGGCCGTCTGGAATCTGCTGATCTTCCTTCTCAACGGCGTGATTTTTATCCTGATCGGTCTGCAACTGGGCGAGCTCAGCCGCGCCGTCCCCGCGGGGCAGCTCGCGTCGGTCATTGGAATCGGCGCGCTCGTCAGCGTGACCGCCATCATCATCAGATTGATCTGGGTGCCACTGGCCGCCTGGATTCCACGGGTTTTCAGCGCCGCCTTGCGCGCGCGCGATCCCATGCCGCCGTGGCAGGCGCTGTTTCTGATCGGCTGGACGGGCATGCGCGGGATCGTGACACTGGCCGGCGCCCTGGCGCTGCCGCTTACCATCGCCGGCGGTGCGCCATTTCCCCACCGGGCCGAGATTATTCTGATCACCTTCGCCGTCATCCTCGCGACGCTGGTTATCCAAGGGCTCACGCTCACGCCGCTGATCCGGTGGCTCCATCTGGAGGACGACCGGACACTGGAACGGGAGGAGATGCGGGCCCGCGAACACGCCGCCACGGCGGGCTTAATGCGGTTGGAAGAATTAACCGGAGACGTCTGGCCAGTTCAGGATCACGTTGATCAGTTGCGGACGCTCTATGACCAGCGCAGGCAGCGCTATGCCTGGCGCCGCGCCGTTCCACCCGATTGCACGAGCGAGGTCGAACGGGCGTTCCGTCGCTTACGGCACGAGACGCTCTCGGCCGAGCGGCGCGCCCTGATCGATCTCCGGAACAAGGGGATTATCAGTGATGAGGTGCTCCACCGGCTGGAGCACGAACTGGACGTGGAGGCCTTGCGGCTGGGAATCGGTGAGCTAAGGAAAAGTTAGATAACGGAGACTAAAGCGCATTCCCCTTCACGCTTCACTTTTCACTCTTACTTCCCCAACGCCGGCAACAGCACCGCGATCCCCTTGGCCATCATTTCAACCGCCAGCGCCGCGAGAATGAGGCCCATCAAGCGGGTCACGATGTGGATCCCCGTCTGACCGAGCCTCCGGGCGATCGGCGTGGCGAAGAGAAACGACGCCCAGACGCTGAGGGAGACGACGGTGATCGGAATCAGAATCAGGAGCAGGTCCAGCCAGCCCGGATGCTGGTGGACCGAGACCATCACGTTGCTGATCGCGCCGGGGCCGGCCAGCAGCGGAATCCCGAAGGGCACCACGCCGAGCGCCTCCTTCTCCACCGCCTCCACCGCTTCTTCCGGCGACTGACGGATGGAGCTGATCCGGGCCTGCAGCATCGAGATCGCCAGCAACAGCAGCAGGATGCCGCTGCCCACCGAGAAGGCCGCAAGGCTGATGCCGAACAGATCCAGGATTTGCTCGCCCAGCACCGCCGACAGCGCAAGCACGATGAAGACCGTCACTGCGGCCATCCGCGACGCGCGGGACCTCCGCGACGCGGGCCACTTCACCGTGGCGTTCAAAAAGAGGGGAACGTTCCCGATGGGATCGACGATGACGAACAGGCTGACCACCGTTTTGAACAGCTCGGCCGTATCGAACATCAGGGTTCACTATACCCTCCTTGTCGAGCATTTTCAAATTTGTCGGTGAAATGAAAGGCCCGGCTTGCGCCGGGCCCGTAGTATGTCCCCCCTTGATTATTATTGATTTGCCTTCTTACGTTCCCGACGGAGCCTCTTTGAGGAGCGAGTCCTTGAGCGCCTGAATGGTCCTCGCCACGTCTCCCTCCGTGGAACCGAACCGGTTTCCCATCACCTTGATCGCTTCGTTGATCGCTTTCGTCATCCTGGCAATTTGCTCATCGGCTGTCATGTCGCTCTCCCAAATGGTGTGGCTCGCAATCGAGTCATGGCCATTCTAACACTGATGACAGACCTAAAACCTGCGAAAGTAGAGATTGGTCAGTGGAGATTGGATGATTCAATTCCCGTTCTACTCCCCATTTCTATGTTCCGCTCTTATCCACCATCCCTTCGACCACGCCGAGTAGGGCGCGCGCCCTGTCATACGGCGAAGGCAGGCTTCTCGACCACGCGAGAGCATTGGAGGGTCCGTTACGCCGGACCCGCGCCGTCGCGATCCGCCGCATCCCCTCCGATGCCAGCACAATGTCCTTCCTGATTCGCAACGTCGCATTGGTTTGAATCGCAGCATCGATGTCGCCCTGCCCGGCTTCAACGTGAACAATTTCCGAGAGGACATAGGGAATTGAGCTGTCGTCCATTTTCATCATCCCGATGGCGCGATGTAAGCCGTCTGCATCGCCCAGTTGGTCCAGGACAAAAGCAATTTCAAACACGGCGAACGAACGTGACGATACGGATTTGATCTGGCCGGCGACAGCCAGCGCTTGGCCGATGACCTCTTTTGCCCGGCTATGTTCACTCAGGCTCGCGTAGTCTGAAGCGACCCGCTGCAGACTGTTGGCTTTGGAAGGCTTGTCTGTGATGCCGTTCGCAACATTCAACGCGTCCTGGAGCGTGGCCAATGCCGAGGCGCGATCCCCGGCCCGGTCCCCGCTCATCGCAAGATACCCCAGCTGATCGATTCGGTCGGAGTCGCTTGCCATGTCGTGTGTCGATCGTAACGAAGCGGCCGATGCTTCCCGGGCTGCTTCCCGATCACCAATGGAGGTTTCAACCTGGGCCACCACTTGAAATAAACCAGCTCGATCTTTGGCCTCGCCGACCGCCTGAATTGCCTCATTGACTTGTGCGATCGTTGCGCGAGCAGACTGGGATCCCCCGCCTCGGCCTGAGCGCGGGCAATTTCAACCAACACCCATGCCGATTCCGTCGAGTCGTTCAGCTCATTCGCAGTCTGGAGAGCTTGCTGAAGAAGTCCCGCGGCGCCATTGCGATCGCCCTTTTTTGATCGTGATCTCGCCAGATTGACCAGCGCATGGGCACGATCACGATCGTTTTGATTTTATTAACTGTATCAAGCGCCTGTTCTGGTTGCTCCACTTCGGTCTGAACAGGGGCAATTATCAACATGGCCGTATCCTTCGCTTCATCTTTATCGGTGATCAAATTGAGGGGTCGATCGCGCCCATAGTCATAAACATCTGTTTCAACGTGTCATCAGCTCCGTCGCGATTCCCTGCTTTAATTTGATTCCGTGCAATCGAAGAGAGCGCGAGCAAAAATTCGGGACTGCCCTGGGCCGATTTCGCGGCACGCTGTGCGCTCTTGTTCAGGCCGTCGCGATCACCCGCCTTCGCCTGAGCCCGTGCCAAGTCGGCAAAATACTCAACCTTCCAGCGCCGGACTGGATAATGCGCCTCCACTTCACCCTGATCTGGAATGGAATCTACGATTGCGCCGGCTTCATCAAGAATATATCCGGCGTCGCCGGGTCGCCCACCCGTCTCCTGCGCTCCGAAAGACGCATGTGTAATTACCAGGACCATGAACGGGAACAGGCATAAGAATAGTGACGGGAGAAGCCATTTTTGTCGAGGAGAACGGTGGAGCCGGCTCATTGTGGAAAAAGACCATCACCCGCCGGGTAGAGCGTCAAACGATCTGAGTTCAGCCCAACTCACTCATTGATGATTCGCA
>DATJYI010000061.1:0-7680 GCA_035499635.1 Nitrospiria bacterium
CCAGGACAACAAACTTTTTCTGCGTTTTCTCCTTGAAATATTGCAGCAGCGTCGACTTGCCGGTGCCGGCGTTGCCTGTAATATAGGCGTGCCGCCCGGTCCGCTCCATCACGTCGAACGCATGTGCAAAGTCCGGGGTAAGCTCAAAATCGTCCGGAATCGCCACCGCGTGCGGCGCGGCTCGTTCTTTCTTGCGTTTCTTTGTCATGCGGAAACCATTATATAATTATACGAGCAAAGGCGGGTGTGCGTATCCATGCCTAATACCTATGCATGCCCTATGGTCGGCCCTGCGCGGACAGGCCATGGGCAAAAGACGACCTGCTTACGGCCGGATCGAATCGCATGGGTTAATTCTTTCGAGTTTTCATGACGAGCATAAAAGCACCGATCGTCAAAAACAGCAAACCTATTGCCGAGAGAAGAGTTTGGGCCATGAAGGGCAACAACGCATGAGTCTTGTGAGCAGTTTCCCGTTTACATCCAGAACCGCGCTTGGGAGGAACAGGCGGCTTATTACACTAATGGTCGCAATCAGCAAAGCGCCGACTGTTATGAACAGCAGTTCTAAGGCCTTCACTCGTGCTAAAGCTGTCACGGCAAACAATGCGAGCAGACAATACAAGAACGACATCAAAATGGTGTCAATATAGTAGGGAGGCATTCCCTCAGCCTTTCGCAGATCAAAAATATAAACATTATAGACCTGACCCCGGTGATTTTCTGAGGATTCCCGAGGGGCCGGCAACAAAGCAGATGGACTTTTTCAACAGACTGCCCTAATCCAGCCAGTCCTTCTCCTTCAGCTTCCTTGGCAAATACTTCTTCGTCAAAAACTGAAAATCCTTGTTCGCCAGCGCGTCCAGCTCGTACTTGAGGCCGCTGGCGAGCATCCGCTTGATCTCCTTCTGCCACGCCTCCTTCTTGAACCATTCATAGTCGAGCAGTTCCTTCGCCCGGTCGACATCCTTCTCGTTAAGCTTGATCCCGACGTTTCTCGGCAGGCCGTACCGGTCGGGGTCCGAGCTGGACAATCCGATGAACTTCGCCTTCGGAATCGCCATCCGGTTGCTCTCGAACGCGAGATTGATCGATCCCTGCTTGACCACCGAGTAGATGTAGTAGCCCCAGGGATCGTTGTCCACCATCACGTAGACCGGCAGCTTCTTCTCCTCGTGCAGCCGGCGGGCCAGACGGCGCACCCCGCGGGGCGGCTGGCCGTTGCCGGTCAGCAGGATACAGTTGTACCGCCGCCAGAACTTGTCCTCAGACAGGCGGTTCCACTGCGTCCCCTTCTCGACCAGCAGCAGAAAATCGGCCGTGCATTTCCGGATCTCCAGATATTCCGGTTCGACGATCGAGGGCACCGAGTAGCCACCCTTCCCCAGCTTGGCGCAATCCACCTTGTCGCCGTCGTCGCCGAAGACCACCGGCCCCACGATGCTCCCGGCGTTCTCCGCCCGCACGTGCAGCTCCTCGCGCAGCGCCTCCAGCGCCACCTCCAGATCCTCGATCAGCGGGTCCGACTCGTTCTGCGTGTCGAACGTGTTCTCGTTTGAATCCTTGATCGTATGCTTGGTCCGGTAATAAATTTCCCGAAGCGACGTGGTCAGATTCGCCCGCTGCAGCTCCTCCAGCGCATCGGCCACCAGGACCGTCTGCATGAATTTCTTCGCCATTCCGACGTTGAAGAACGAGCGGGCCTGCCTTTTTTTGCCCATCTCGATCATCCCCTTCCGGGGATTGAAGGTGACGTTCGACAGCGACCGGATGGGGATCGAGAGCGTCGGGTCCTGCCGCCGCCCGGCCGCCATGATCACCGCATCGGCGACGCCGACCAGTTTTCGAGCCACTTCACCGCTTCTGTGTCGTGAGGTTTTCATCTTATTTCCCTTTGCGCTTGGAGCGCTTCACGGGCGACTTCGGTGCCGCCCGGGCGCGCCGGCCTCCGGCCGGCGTCATCTTCCGTCGGCTCCCGCGCGGCGTTGCGTCCGGCGCGGTCCGAGCCGTCCCGTCTCCGTTCACTGTCACCGGGGCGGGCCCGCCCGTCGACTCGCCTGGGGCCGGCGCTGGCGCACCGCCGTCCGGCAGCAGCGGCACCTCGCCCTCCACCCCTTCCGGCGTCACGATGATCGAATGGGGCAGCCCTTCCGGCCCGCCCGACTTGCCCAACACCTGGTCGGTCTCCTCCCCGCCCGTCCGTTTCATCGCGATCTTCTGCAGCTGCTCCTTGAGCTTGCCGACGTTGAGCGTGCCGCCCTTCAACCGGCCGCAGGCCTCAGCCACTTCTTCAATATAGAGCTCGAAGATGTTCCGGCGGCGGAACTCGCTCTTCGCCCGCTCCCGCCGGCGTAAAAAAACTCCAAGGCGGCGTCCGCATTCCTGCAGGGCGAGCCGGATCTCCTTCCGGATTTCGTCGTAATCGGCGATCGCCTCCTTCGACTCGCTCGTAAACGGCACCCAGACTGACGCCATGTGGACGAAAATCACCATCGGCCCGGCCGGCAGCGCGCCTTTCGACTGGGCGATCCCGTAGGTGCGCCAGTTGGTATCGAGCACCGCCTTGAACGTCGCGCAGGCCGACTGCTGATAGAGCAGCGGCACACGGTTGGCGTAGCGGATCACGCGGGCCAACTCACCGTCCTCCCCCCGTTCCTCGCCTTCGGCCAGCGGCGCCGCCTCTTCGGGTTTCTTCCCGGCCGCCTCCGGCCCTTTTCCAAAGGCCAGCCCCGCTTCGATCACGAAGGGATTGCCCCGGTAGACTGCCGTCGGTCGGCTGACCGCGGTGTAGAAATCGCCCTTGATCTGCTTGTAGAGGCCGGTCAGGATCGCCCGTTCGCCGATCGGCGAGAGGCAGTTGCTCGGCGGCGCCATGATCTTCGTCGCCTGCAGCGCCTTGTAGAGCGTTTCCGCCCGTTCCCCGTGCAGATCCCTCGGCCGCGTGTGCGGCGGAATCTTCGCCTGTTTGCAGATCGCCTCCGCCAGCGCGGATGACACCCGGCTGAAATCTCCCGCCAGAAAGCCGGAGAGCCAGTGGCTCTTCGAGTCGTGGAGCATCTTCAAAAACATGCCGAACTCGATTCCGTAGGGATGCGGCTTGATCTCTCGCGGCGGCACGGGGAGCTGGTTATAGGTCCGGGGATAGTCCTTCGTCTCCCCCTCCGGCGTGTGATAGACCAGATGCACGTGCGGGTTGGCGATCGACGTGAGCTCGAGATATTCGTCCACCGACGAGCGCCCCTTCTGATAGCGCCCCTCGATCTCCATCGTCACCTGCGTGCCGCGGTGCGACTCCCAGTCGACCTGTTTCTTCTCCAGAATCCGCGGCTCGTTCTTCTTCGTGTCGATCTGCACTTCAAAATAATGCGCCGGCTTCTTCGGCCCGGTGCGGGAGATGATCTGGACCGGCTTGCCCGTCGTGAGCTGCGCGTACATGCCGGCCGCGGAGATGCCGATCCCCTGCTGGCCGCGGCTCATGCGCAAGCGGTGAAATTTTGAGCCGTAGAGGAGCTTCGCGAAAATCGGCGGAATCTGCTCCCGGACGATCCCCGGGCCGTAGTCGACCACCGTGACGCGGAAGCGCGTCGCCTGACTCGGGGCGACCGGCCCGTTGGTGGAGACCGTCTCCAGTCTGACGGTCACCTCCGGCAGGATCCCGGCCTCCTCCGACGCGTCGAGCGAATTGTCCACCGCCTCCTTCACGCAGGTGAGCAGCGACTTTCTCGGGCTGTCGAATCCGAGCAGGTGGCGGTTCTTGGTGAAGAACTCCGAGACGGAGATCTCCCGCTGCCGGGCTCCCATCTCGGCCGCCGTGACGGCCGGGACCGGCCCGGGGCGTGGGGGCATCGCCGACCCAAGAGCGGAGCTCTTGGGAGAATTTAATTTTCCCGCACGGGCCCCCACATTAACTGTCGGCGGTGGAGCCGACGGCTCTTCAAGCGCGGGTGTGTCCGGTTTCGACGCCGGTTTCAGATCGCGTGTGCGTTGCGGTTTCGAGTGTCGTGCGGCTGTGCGCGTGGGCATGCGGTTGAGTTAATCCTCTCGTGTCTGGTGGATAGGGAACGCAACAATCTACTGTGACCGGCGCGGACTGTCAAGAACGGCGGCGCGGCCGCAGCCGCCTGAGCGCCGCCCGATACTTGGCGATCCGCCGGCGGTCATCGGCGGCCGGCCTCGGACCAAGGCATTGCGCAAGATTGTCCCGCAGATCGCCGATCTTCACGGCGCGGGCCAACCGGTCTGGCCGCACCCGGGCGATATAATCGTCATACGCTTCGCCGGGCCGTTTGGTCAACCGGTCGACCGCCCGGACGATCCGGCCGCTGAACCCCGCCTTCCGAAGATCCTTCAGCGTCCACTCGGAGTGCTCGACCACGTCATGGAGCAGCGCCACGATCCGCTCGTCCGTCCTCCGCATCCCCAGCATGATCCTGATCGGATGCATCGCATACGGCAGTCCGTACCCCTCCCGCTGGCCCCGGTGGGCTTTCACCGCGATCCGCAGCGCTTTGTCCAGTGTCATGTCGTCAATTGCCTCCGAATCGCCCGCAATTCCCTCCGCCTCGCCGGGCTCGTCTTCGGATAGCGCAGCCTGAGCCCGGACAGCGTGTCGAGCATGATCTGCGAGATGATCAGCCGCGCGTTCTCCTTGTCGTCGGCCGGCACGACATGCCACGGCGCGTGCGTCGTGCTGGTCGCGCTCAGGCATTCTTCGTAGGCCTTCATGTAGGCCTTCCACCGGCCGCGCTCCGCGAGATCGGCCCGGCTGAATTTCCAGTTCTTGTCGGTATCGTCGATCCGCGCCAGGAAGCGGCGGCGCTGCTCCTCCTTCGACAGGTGGAGAAAGAACTTCACAATGCGGGTCCCGTTCCGGTGCAGGTGCTTTTCCAGATCGAGAATCGACCGGTACCGGTGCGTCCAGAACTTGCCGTCGTCGAACGCCTCCTCCGGCAGCGCCTGGCCGCGCAGAATCTCGGGGTGGACGCGCACGATCAGGACTTCTTCATAGTAGGAACGGTTGAAGATCCCGATGCGGCCCCGCTCCGGGAGGCAGCGGGTCGTGCGCCACAGAAAATCGTGCTCCAGCTCCTCCGGGCTCGGATGCTTGAAGCTGTAGACCTGGCAGCCCTGCGGATTGACGCCGGACATGACGTGTTTGATCGCGCCGTCCTTGCCCGCCGCGTCCATGGCCTGAAAAATCAGCAGCAGCGCGTACCGGTCTTGCGCATAGAGCACGTTCTGCAGCGCGCTGAGCCGCCCGATGTGGTCGGCCAGCAGTCGTTCGTAGTGAGGCTTCGACGTGTAGAAGGGCTTCACGCGCGTCGGCCGCTTCTTGAGCCGCACCCGTTCCCCCTCCCGCACGCGAAACGGCTTGACCCTGAGGTTCATTCCGTCACGACCCGCCGATGGTGTGCGTTAGCCCGGGTGGTGTGACTGCGCCACCACGGACCAGAACACGTTCCCGTCCTGATCGCGCAGGTTCACAAACGGACGCCCCTTGGACTCCAATCCGAGCCCCATCTCAGTCCGGATACTCCCGTGATCGTCCATCAGGAACAGTTGTGGATCGCCCGAGGCGCTCATGTCAAACAGGACGCGGACACGGTGTGCGGTGTCGAAAAACTCCAGCGCAGGCTGCCCACCGGCCGAGACGCTGAGCTCCGCGCGCGTCCCCCCTTGACCGTCGACGAGCTTGAACGTCTGCGCCGTGACCACCGTCGGTTCGGAGGCCAGGACCGGTCGATCGAACGGCATCCGGTCCGCCAGCAGCCCGCCGGCCACTCCGGCCGCGGCCGCCAGGATGATCATCTTCAAGGAGAGCGTCTCGTGCCTGCTGCGCTGCGTCATGGCATACCTCGCTTGATGAGTGTGGAAGGCTTCGGGTCCGCTTGCCCCGATTATAAGCCCTGCTCCCCCGTGCCTTTCAACCTTTTCCCGCCAGATAATTCGCCACCGCCGTTTCGAGATTGAAATGCATCCCTTGTCTTCCCAACCGCGCGCCGAGCGGCGACCGCTGGATGACGGCGAGCACGTCCGGGTTGAGGCCGACCAGCCAGAGCGACACGCCCCGCTCGCGCTGCCGCCGCTCGGCCGTGATCAGCATCTTCAGCGCGGTGTACTCCAGATCAAACACGCCGCTCATGTCGATCGCCACGACCTTCGGATTCGACTTCGCGGCGAGCGCCCGCATCTTCTCCCCGATGCGCTCGACGTTGGCGAAGTAGACCCGCCCCTCCAGCTGCAGCATCAAGAGGCCGGGAAAAGTCTCATCCTCGGGATGCTCCGGCGTGAGCGGACGGAAGACGTTGGTGCCCGGTTTGCGCCCCAGCACGCGAACCGGTGGATCGGCCGTCTGCTGCGCCAGCGCCACGAACGAGATCATGATCGCCACGACGATCCCCTTCAACGTCCCCAGCAGCACGACGCCGGCCAGCGCGGCCAGCGCCCAGACGAACTCCGTCCGGCGGATCCTGACGATCGCGCGAAAGTCCGCCGGCTGGATCAGCCCGATCGAATAGATGATCACCACCGCCGCCAGCGTCGCCTGCGGCATCAGCCCGATGAGCGGGGCGAGCAGCAGCATCGTCAGGAGCGCGGCGCCCGCCGTGACCAGCTCCGCCAGCTGCGTGCGCGCCCCCGCCAGGCGATTGACCGCGGTTTGCGTGGTTCCGCCGCCCGCCGGCATGGCTCCCAGGAGCGCTCCGCCCGCGTTGGCCAGCCCCGTCGCCAGCAATTCTTGATTCGGCCGGATCGGCGGCTCTTCGCTCTCGGCGAACGCCCGCGCGGCGGCGATCGTTTCGGTAAAGCTCATCAAGGCGATCCCCATCGCGCCGGGCCAGAGTTGAACGACCAGCGAGAAGTCCGGCAGGGTGAGCGAGGGCAGGCCGCGGGAAATCCGGCCGACCGACTCCACCCCGTGCGCCTGCAGGCCGAGCAGCCCCATGCCGGCGATCCCGGCCGCCACCACGACCAGCGGCGCCGGCAGCCGGGGCAACCGATGCTCAATCCCCACCAGCAGCGCGATTGTCGCGACTCCGACCGCCACCGTCGGCCAGGAGGCATGCGGGAGGGCCTGCAGCGTGGCGGCCAGATTGTGCACGAAGCCGCCCTTGGCGACGTGGACGCCCAGCAGCTTCGGGATCTGGTCGAGCACGATCACCAGCGCGATCCCCGCCTTGAACCCGATCAGCACCGGCTCCGAAATGAAATTGGCGACAAAACCCAGCCGCAGGAGCGACGCCAGAATGAGGATCGCCCCCACCAGCAGCGTCAGCGTGGCCGACGCGGTGATCAGGGCGGCCGGATTACCGTCCGGCGCCACATGGCCGAGCTCGGCCGCCGTCAGGATGGCCAGCGTGGTGCTGGTGCTCACGCTCAGCGGCCGGGAGGAGCCCAGCAGCGCATAGACCGCCATCGGGACCAGCACGGTATAGAGCCCCACCTCCACCGGCAGGCCGGCGATCGTGGCGTAGGCCATCGCCTTCGGAATGACAACCGCGGCCGTGATCAGCCCCGCGATCACATCGCGCGACAGCCACTCTTTCTGATAGTCGAAGAACCAGTTCTTCATGGGAACACGGTCATCAGCATCGAGCGAACGACCGGCGGGTCATTCTGATGAAAAATCGGTTTGACATCAACTAGGGGCGAACCGCCGGGCCGCCCCCACATTCATCATCT
>DATJYI010000062.1:0-4861 GCA_035499635.1 Nitrospiria bacterium
GGTGCCGACGGCCCGAGAGCACCATGACGCCCTGTTGCGTGAGGAGATCGCCTTGGCCGTGCACCCCGTGCTGTCCAAATGGCTCTATCTCGCGGAGGCGTCCGACGCCTTTGAAGAATCGGCTCAACGGCTTGTGTCATGGATACTGGCCGACGATCCAAGAATCGGCGTGGAACCAGGACAGAGGAGACGGACCCGGGGTGCACGCCGGAAGCCATGCGAGCGAGGGGGAACGGTTCAAACGCGCCCGAAGTGACGCGCGGGCGGTGGCGAAGGGCCTGGTGTGTCGCCTTGGCTCTGCTGGCGGGATGTGAGATGAAAGACTTCATCTTTTTCCCCGAGCCGCTCATCAGCACGACGCCGAAGTCGGCCGGGCTGGCGTTTGACGACGTCTATGTCATGACGTCCGACGGGGTGCGGATCAACGGGTGGTACGTGCCGGCTCCGCCAACGGCGGACGGCTCCACGGTCACGCTCCTCTGGTTTCATGGCAACGCGGGCAACCTCAGCGACCGGGTGCATCAGCTTCGGCAGCTGCACGATCGGCTTGGCGTCGACATCTTCATGATCGATTACCGCGAATACGGACGGAGCGAAGGAGAGGTGAGCGAGGCGGGGACCTATCTCGATGCGGAGGCGGCGCTGGCGTCTGTGCGCGGCCGGCCCGGAGGCTCAACGCGCCGGATCGTCTATTACGGCCAGTCGCTCGGTTCGGCCGTGGCCGTGGAGCTGGCCCGGCGCTCCCCGCCGGACGGGCTGATTCTTGAGGCGCCGTTTCTTTCCATCCAGGCCATGGCCAAGGCCGTCGTGCCCTTGCTGCCGGTCGGCGCGTTGGTATCCACGAAGTATGATTCGTTGTCGAAGATCGGTGCGATCCATGTCCCGCTGCTGATCCTGCACGGCGATCAGGACGAGGTCGTGCCCTACGCGCAGGGCCGCCGCCTCTTCGCCGCGGCCAATGAGCCGAAACGCTTTTTCACGATCGTCGGCGCGCATCACAACGACACCTACGTCACCGGCGGATCGGCCTATTTCGACGCGCTGCGAACGTTTCTCGCGTCTTTGCAATGAGCTGGAGACGGGGAATGGAGTCCGCCGCATCGGAGGCCTCAGGGACCGTTACACTGGCGCTGGGCGGCGACGTCATGACGGGGCGGGGGATCGATCAGATCTTGCCCCATCCGAACGATCCTCTGCTCTATGAATCGTATGCGACGTCAGCGCTCGACTATGTCGAGCTGGCCGAAACGGCCAGTGGCCCGATTCCGCGACCGGTCGAGTTTGCCTATCCGTGGGGTGATGCGCTCGACGCGCTGTCCCGCGCCTCGGTCGACATCCGCATCGTGAATCTCGAGACGAGCGTGACCCGCAGCGCCTCGCCATGGCCCAAAGGGATCAATTACAGGATGAGTCCCGAGAATGTTCCCTGTTTAACAGCCGCGGGCATCCGCGGTTGCGCACTGGCGAATAATCATATGCTGGATTGGGGTGAGGACGGACTACTCGACACGATCGACTCGCTCGCGCGCGCGGGGATCGTCTCGGCCGGCGCCGGGTGCGACGGCGATCAGGCCCGGGCACCGGCGGTGATCGAGGTTGCGGGCAGGGGGCGTGTGTGGCTCTTTTCGTTCGGCACGGAGACGAGCGGCATTCCTCCCGAATGGGCGGCAGGCGAGGGGAAGCCGGGCGTGAATCTGTTGTCCGATCTGTCCGACCGGACGGTCGATCAGATCGCGGCGCAGGTCGACGCCGTGAAACAACCCGGCGATCTGGCGGTGGCGTCGATCCATTGGGGGAGCAATTGGGGGTATGAGGTGCCCCGGATTGAGCGCCGGTTTGCCCGCGCCCTGGTCGAACGCGCCGGTATTGATCTGCTGCACGGCCACTCCTCGCATCATCCCAAGGGCGTCGAAATCTGTCGGGACAGGCCGATTCTCTACGGCTGCGGCGACCTGTTGAATGACTACGAAGGCGTCGCGGGCCATGAAGAGTTCAGGAGTGAACTGGCCGTGATCTATCTCGCCAGGATGGATCCCCATGCGGGCCGGCTGATCACGCTGGAGCTCCTTCCGATGCGGATCAAGCGCTTTCGGTTGCAACGGGCGGGGACGCGGCAGGCACGGTGGCTCCGGGATCTGTTTGCCCGGGAGGGGGCGAGGTTAGGAACGCGGGCGGAACAGAGTCCGGATGGCGCCATTGCCATCGAATGGAACCGGGCTGCCGCCGACACGGCCGGATGACTTCAGACCTCTAAATGCGTACAATGCGTCAGCGGCTGCTTGGGCCGTACGCGTGCTCAACGCGGTCCGAGGAGGCCGTCGGATGACTGACCCACTTGTCCCCAACAATCCCGTTTCGTTGCAGCGGATGCACGTCCGCCCGAAGAAATATTTGGAGCAATGGCTCGACTTTCCCGCCCACGTCCATCACGCCTCCTATCGCATGTCGGATCCGCCGCGGGATCGACCCCGAAGCCGCCAGGAGTTTCTGCAGGTGTTGCGTCGGCTGTCCCTGTCTGAATCGGACTACGCGGTGGCCGAAAAATTCGGCTACGGCGCGCGGGTGGAGGAGAACGGCGACCGCCTGGTCATCATTTGGGAGGCGCACACCGAATATTACAGTTATCAGATCTGGCACATCCCCGATGATAAAACGCTGCCGCTGGAATTTGGTCCGCTCAAAATTCCCGGTTATGAATTTCCGGTCACTCCTGACGGGACGCCGATCAGCGAGCTGGATCTGATCTTCTCGCAGGAGCGGGAAATTCCCCCCGAGCTGGTCCGGGCATTGTTACCGGGCCGGAGCGTCTACGGCAGCCGGGTTTTCGGCGGCGACATCACCGTGCTGACCAGTTTTACGCCGGATGAGCTGTCGCACGAACGGTATCTGATCTTCTCATCGGACCCCAAGACGATGCTGGCGCATCTGGGCCAGCTCACCGACGCCGTGGTGACGATCGAAAATTATTATCATCTCCTGTTGTTGCCGTTCGCCGATTTTTCCCGGGCGCTCGACCGGATCCATGAACTGGAACAACGTCATCTCCGGCAGCGGGAGACGATCACGGGGCAGCTGGGCACGTCGACCGCTGAGTTGCTGCAGTCATGGGTCAACACGATGACGGAGGATTATCTGGAGGTGAGCCGGTTCGCCGGGTCGATGCGGGTGCGCCTTTCGGCGTCGGCGCCCTACAACGCGATCGTTCATTCGACCGTCCGCGCCTTGCAGGAAAAGTCCGTGGCGTCCTTCCTGCCCTTGTCTGACTACGTGCTGGGCGGCATCTCCGGTGTGGCGGACGGCTACCAGCAGCTGATCAGGCGGATCGAAGCGGTCGAAGCCGATTTCCAGAGCATCATCTCGGTGATCCGGACGCGAGTCAACCTCATGCAGCAGGAGCAGAATCTCGAACTGCTCGCCAGCGTGGATCGGACGACCAAAAGCCAGGCGGTGCTCCAGCACACGGTCGAAGGGTTGTCGGTCATCGTTATCGCCTATTATCTGTCCGGCCTGGCTGGTTATGTGCTGAAGGCGATGGAGGTGGCGGGCTGGATCGCCAATGCAGCCCTGGCGACCGGTCTGATCGTGCCGGTGGCGCTGGGCCTGGCATTTCTTCTCATCTACTTTGGTCGGAAAGTGCTGTATAAATTCATGGGGGACTCCGGTCACGACACGTGACCGGTCACTCGAATGAATTGACGGGAGGTGACGTGATGGGGTGGATGGGTCGTGCCGCAGGATGCGGCCTGATCGTTCTGGGATGCGCCGGGGCCGCTGCGGCGGCCGACGCACTGCCGAAGGAGTCGGTCCTGCCGCTGGCCCTGGCGAACAAGGCTGCGGCCGCCGCGGTGGAGACGTGCACAAAGGAGGGCTACCGGGTGAGCGCGGCGGTCGTCGACCGGGACGGCGTGCTGATGACATTGATGAGGGCGGAAGGTGCGGGACCGCACACCGTCTCCAGCAGCACCAAGAAGGCCTACACCGCCGCGAGCCTCCGCCGTTCAACCGGCGTACTGGCGGAGGCGATTGCCAAGCAGCCGGCGATCGAAGGACTGCGGCAAATGGATTCCAACATTCTCATTCTGGGCGGCGGCTTGCCAATCGAGATCGGCGGCGAGGTGGTCGGCGGGATCGGCGTCGGCGGCTCACCGGGTGCGGAGCTGGATGAGGGCTGCGCCAGGGCCGGCCTGGAGAGCATCGGAGCGGTGGTGAAATCGTCCGGGAGATGATCGTTGTCTGAGTCCCATCGAGGAAAATATGACAGAAAATTCCCAACATGTTTTGAAACTGGAAGGTAGGTCATCGTTTGGGCGGTGACTGAGGCGATGTCATCCCCATGCCCATAGGTCTGGTTGGTGGACAGATGGAAGGCCACCGCCGACAAGCCTGCCCTCGAGCCCCCTTTAGTTCTCGATGGTGTTGGAAACCGACGCACTCCCGCCCGTCTTGACCGTGGCGGCGGTCATCGACAGGGCACTGCCCACCAGATCCAACTATGGCACGGTGACGGTCGTGGTCGAGCAGAGAGTATTGTTCGTCTCATCCGTCTCGATCACGGCATTGGTCGAATCCGCCGTCGCACAGACTTGGTAGGTGTTCGGGGGCGTGGTGGGCGGGATGTAGAGGGTGGTTATCCCCGTGCTGCTCATTCCTGCGGCCAGATCGTGGACGACTCGGTGGTGTGTTAACACCACATCAGGGCCAGTGGTCGGATGCAGGGTGAAGCTGATTCGGAACCTGACGTTCGTGGTGACCGGCCCCTGATTCTGTACGGTATTCGTCACCGAGAGGCGGACCCCATGCCTGAAAGAGGTGGCCGTAGGCGTGACCGTCCTCATCACCAGATCCGCGCGGGTCACGTGCA
>DATJYI010000063.1:0-2052 GCA_035499635.1 Nitrospiria bacterium
ATAGCCACGCCTCCTCTCCAAGGATACAAATCCTTAGGCGTGTCCATCAAATCGTGGGAAGCTCACTCTATAATCAATAAATCTCAACGGTCTGATGGTTACCACTTTGTAAGGTGTAATTGATGGTCGGCCCCCACCTTCACCGACCTCGACACTTTTAAGACGGAATCGTTAAATTTGGGATTTCCTCAAGGCAAGGATTTGTCCGGTGAAGTCCTCGTTTCCTTCCTCTCTCTTTTTGCACAAGACTCGTTTCTTTTCCTGATCTCCCGGCCACCCAGTCGACCTTATCACCCAGCCACTTAGCGACCTAGCCATTTTTTCCCCTCTATTGACTTCCTCACAAATCGACCGATAGGATGGGCCATGGTCGCCTCTTCGACGACCGCCGAGCTGGATCGGCTGCTCTCGCTCGCCGATTGGACAAGCCCGGAGGCGTTTCTAGCCACCGATGCGCCGGGGCTCGCCCCCCTGTGGCGCACGCTTCTGACCACGGACGGATCGACGACGCTTTTTCTGCAGGCGTACTGCCGCACCCCGATTACCCTGGAGCAGATCGACCAGCAGCCGGCGCTGTTGCCGCCGCTGACCGGCTGGATCGATGCCCACGGGCTTGACCGGGGGCAGCGACCCGGCGAGCAATCCGCCGGATGCGGAGAGCGTGAGGTGGAAACTCGGGGCGTGGGGGCATCGCCAACCGAAACGCAGCGCGTTTCTGGAATTTCTTCCCCGCACGGACCCTCACATAATCTACTGGCGATTCGAGCCCCTGCAATCGACTTGGCCCCAGGCCGGCCCGTGGTGCAACGGCGCGTCTGGCTGACCGATGGCCGCCGCCGGCTGGCCCTCGGATATGCCCTCATTCTTCGGGAGCGGCTGAGTCCGGCGCTGCAGGAGCGGCTGGCCGCGGGCACCCACCCGATCGGCCTGCTGGCCGAGGAATTGAAGCTGCCGTCCGTTCGCGACCGGCTTCAGGTGGGCCGTCTGACAGACCGTGACTTTGCGCGGCAGTTCGGCGCCCCACACGACTCGACAACCGACACCCTCTGGTGCCGCCGCTACCGGCTGCACATTCCCGATGCGATGACCGCCGCCATTCTTGAAATTTTCTCCCCCTCGCTCGAGCAATATCAGGCTGCATAATCAAATGAGCCTGTGGAGATGAGCCGCGCGGCCGACAAGCTGATCGCCCTGACAGAGCTGATCCGGCTGGAGAAGCCGTACGGCGCGCTGCTGCTGCTCTGGCCTTCGCTCTGGGCCCTGACGATTGCGAGCGAGGGGCGTCCGACGGTCAGGCTGGTTGTCCTGTTCTGCCTGGGCGCCTGGATCATGCGGAGCGCCGGTTGCGCGATGAATGATCTGGCCGACCGCGGCATTGACGGCAGGGTGGCGCGGACCAAGCACCGTCCGCTGCCGTCGGGCCGGCTCACGCCCTCCGACGCGATCGTCACGATCGTCGCGCTCCTGTTGATCGCCGCATGGATCGTTTGGCAGCTGCCGCCGATGACCCGCTGGCTCAGTTTGCCGGGCGTGCTGCTCGCCGCCGGCTATCCGTTGACCAAACGGTTTTTCCCCGCCCCCCAGTTCGTCATGGGCGTCGCCTTCGGCTGGGGCGTCCCGATGGCCTGGTCTGCCGTCCGGTCGGAGCTCGATCCGACGGCCTGGCTGCTGTTTGCCGCGACCGTCTGCTGGGCGGCCGCCTATGACACGGTCTATGCAATGATGGATGAGACCGACGACGCGCGGCTCGGCGTCCATTCAACCGCGCGGCTCTTCGGTCATTTCAGCTGGCTGGCGGTGGTCGGACTGGAGCTCGTGATGCTGGCCCTGCTCGTCTGGGCCGGGCGGCGGGCCGGACTGCATTCGGTCTATTTTTCGGCGCTGGCGGCGGTCGGCCTCCTCTTCCTTTACCAGTCGTCGCGTGTTAGAATGCATCCCGATCGCAAAACCACGTTCCGCCTGTTTCGCGCGCACGTGGGTGTGGGGTTGATCGTCTTGCTCGGTATCGAACTCGATTATGCGCTGGTCCCGATGGTAATTCGCTAACCGTTT
>DATJYI010000064.1:0-6398 GCA_035499635.1 Nitrospiria bacterium
CTCGCCGTTGGTGTTGCTGCCCCAACAGGCGACCCGCCCGTTTTTGAGCAGCGCACAGCTGTGAAAATGGCCGGCGGCCACGTGCATGGCATGCGTGAGGCCTTTGACGAACACGGGCGAGACCGAATCGTCCATGGTGCCGTTGCCCAGTTGTCCGGTGGCGTTCCACCCCCAGCAGGCAATCCGTCCGTCCTGCAGCACGGCGCAGGTGTGGGAGGCGCCGGCCGACACCGACCGCGCGGGGGGCAGGCCGGTCACATCGACCGGTGTTGCGCCGCCGGTTCGCGTGCCGTTGCCGAGCTGACCATATGTATTGCCGCCCCAACACAGGACGGCGCCGCCGTGTCTGACCACGCAGGTGTGGGAGGCGCCGGCCGACAGCGCGATGGCGTGCGAGACGCCGGGCACTTCCACCGGAACCGATGACTGGGGCTCGGTCGTGCCGCCGAGCTGCCCCGATTCGTTATAGCCCCAGCAGCTGATCTTTCCGCCGGCCACCAGCGCGCAGCTATGATACGCTCCGGTCGTCACGCCCGCGGCCCGGCTGATTGTTTCCACCTGAATGGGTTGGGGCGAGCTGGGCAGTTCACCCGACAGTTGATTATAGCGGTTGCCGCCCCAGCACCAGATGGAGCCGTTGCGAAGCAGCGCGCAGGTGTGATCGTCGCCGCCGGCCACCGCGACCCCGGTGGTGACGCCGATGACTTCGGCCGGTTTATCGAGATCCTGGTCCACCTGGGCGCCGTTGCCGAGCTGGCCCATCATGTCGTTGCCCCAGCAGGAGATTGTGCCGTCGGAGACCGTCGCGCAGACGTGGTGCCCGCCGGCGGCGAGAAAGGAGAACGTCGCGTGTTTCTTGTTCGGCGTCAGCACATACTCATTAGGTTCTCGAGTGCTGGCGGGGGGCGCGGCGGCGAGCAGCCACGTCAGCAGCAGGAACACGATGAGGATCGGCCGGTGGAGCGGGAAGAGCCCCCCGCGCGAGCACACTGGAGTGCGCGTGAGTTCGATGACCGTCATGTCGTGCCGCATAAAGACAACGGGCGACATTGTAACACACCCGCATTGAAAAAAGTCGATCGGTTTGCCTGCCCTGACGTCGCCGCACGCTGATGCTCCCGCCCGAGCGGCCGCATGAGCCACGCTGAATGGGCGGATTGCAATTGGCGAGGGATTTCGATAAGCTACACCTCACAACGATCATGTGCGGGGCCGGACGCGGCGGACCGTGCCCTGCCACCGGGAGTGTGATGGAACTGCTCAATTCCACCCTCACAGTCGTGCTGGCCGGCGGCGTGGGATCTCGTCTGGCGCCTCTGACCGCCGATCGCGCCAAACCGGCCGTTCCCTTTGGCGGGATCTACCGGATCATCGATTTCACGCTCTCCAACTGCCTGCATTCCGGCCTGCGGCGCATTTTGGTGTTAACGCAATACAAGTCCCACTCGCTTCAGAAACACCTGCGGGACGGCTGGACGATCTTCAACCCCGAGATCGGCGAATTCATCACCACCGTGCCGGCCCAGATGCGCGTCGGTGAGGGCTGGTACGCCGGCACGGCCGACGCGATCCGGCAGAATCGGTATCTGCTGGAACGGAGCGGGGCGACGCATCTGCTCGTCCTGGCCGGCGATCATATCTACCGGATGGATTACGCCCGGATACTTGAAGAGCATGTCCGCCACAAGTGGGAGGTGACCGTCGCCTGCGTGCCGGTGCCGCTGGGCGAGGCCCACGCCTTCGGCGTGGTGGAGACCGACGACAATCTGGGCATTCGACAGTTCGTGGAGAAATCAGACCACCCGCCGTCGATGCCCGACGATCCGGCCCGGGCGCTGGCCTCGATGGGCATCTACGTCTTCAATCTCAATTTTCTGCTCAAGCTGCTGGATCTGAATCACGAGAGCGGCTCGCCGAAGGATGATTTCGGCCGTCACATTCTCCCCTCCCTGGTGGGCGCGCACGCCATGGGGGTCTACCGCTTCGGCAAAATGGAAGGGCGGGTAACCCCGGACGGCTATTGGCGGGACGTGGGAACGCTGGACGCCTATTTTGAGGCGAACATGGATCTGCTCAAACCGCTCCCGCCCCTGAATCTCTATCAGAAGGACTGGCCGATCCGGACCTACCACGCCCAGCACCCGCCGGCCCGCAACGTCCCCTCGTCCGTCGATGCGGAGGGCGATGCGGGACGAAACGGCTCCGGCAAGGTGGCGAACACCCTGCTGGCGGGCGGCGATGTAATCATCGGTGCGACGCTCCTCCACTCGATCCTGTCGCCCGACGTCTGGATCAACGCGGGCGCGATCGTGGAAGACGCGATCCTGTTCGAGAACGTCACGGTCGGCTCGGGCGCCCGGCTCAAGCGCTGCATCGTCGACAAATCCGTGACCATTCCCCCGAACGAGACGATCGGTTGGGATCTGGAACGCGACCGGAGCCGGTTCACGGTCTCGGAGGGCGGCGTGGTCGTCGTGCCGAAGGAGTACCGGTTCGACGTCTCCTGATCTCGCGCCGGCCGCTCTGTTTGACGGCCCGCCTGGTCGCCAAAGAAGATCAGCCGCGTTACTCTCGCTAACGCTTTGGCCTGCGTGGGGCAGGAATTAAGGGGCAAGGATCAAGAAGAATTCACCTTACCCCTTATCCCCCAAGCCTTGATCCCAGATTCATTTGCTCGGGCCCCCACATTTAATCAACTCGGAGTCTGTAGCCCACACCCAGCTCCGTGATCAGATAGCGGGGGTGGGCAGGCTTGGCCTCGAGCTTGTTGCGGAGGTGCTGCATGTAGACCCGCACGTAATGGGCTTCAGCCACGTGCAACGGGCCCCAGACCTCCTTCAACAATTGCCGGTAGGTGAGCACTTTGCCCGCTTGTTTGACCAGGACGGCCAATAATTTGAATTCAATCGGCGTCAGGCGGACCGTCTTTCCAGAAACGCGGACCTCTCTGTGCTCCAGGTCGACCCGCAGATCACCGACGGCGAAGACGGGCTCGCCGTCGGCCTCCGCTCGTCGAGCCGCGTGGCGCAGAACCACGCGCATCCGCGCCAGCAACTCATTGATGCCGAACGGTTTGGTGACGTAATCATCGGCGCCGGCGTCCAGCGCGTTGACCTTGGACTGTTCCTGGCCCCTGGCCGACAACACAATAATAGGGATCGCCGCCCATCGTCGCACCTGTCGAATGACCTCAAGGCCGTCGAGGTCGGGCAGGCCGAGATCGAGCAGGATCAGGTCCGGGTTCCGGGCCGCCGCGTTTGCCATTCCCTCGCGGCCGGTGGAGGCCTCATACAGCCGATAACCGTGGCGGGTCAACGTCGAACGGATCACGCCGCGGATTTTGGCCTCATCCTCGATCAGCAGCACAGAAGCGGCGGGAGTCTCTGAGTGCAACCTTACTCCGGTGTAACGCCGGGCGGGTTCTCTCCGATTGGTAGGGTGAAGCGAAACACCGCGCCGCCGCCGGGGCGGTTCTCCACCCAGATGCGCCCGCCGTGCGCGTTGATGATGCCGCGGCAGATGGTCAGGCCCAATCCGATGCCGCCCTCCCGGGCCGGGTCGGCGCGGTAAAACTTGTCGAAGATCCGCTCCTCATCGCCGGGCGGAATACCGGGCCCCCGGTCGGCGACCTCGACGAGCAGGGTATGGTCCGACACCGTGGCCGACAGCTCGATCGGGGTCGACGGGGGAGCGTACTTCAACGCATTATCGAGCAGATTCATCAGGACCTGTTCCATCAGGACGCCGTCGAGATGGACGAGGGGCAGGTTCGGAGCGAAACGGGTTTCGATGCTCCGGCCGTCCAGTCTGCCCTCAAGCCGGCTCAGCGACGCGCCGACGATCTCGTCGACCGGATGCCAGTCCTTCTTCAATTGCATGGCACCCGAGTCGAGCCGCATCATCTCCAGGAGGTTTTTCACCAACCGGTCGAGCCGTCCGGCCTCGTTGGAAATGGCGAGGAGCAGCTCCTGTCTGGCCATCGAGCTCAATGTGTCGATGCCTTCCTGGAGGCTGCCGACCGCGCCGGTGATCGTCGCCAGCGGCGTGCGCAGGTCGTGCGACACCGCGCTGAGAATGGCATTGCGCGTCCGTTCGGTCTCGGCCAGGACGGACGCCTGTTGCGCTTCGGCGGCCAGCAGCGTGCGGCCGATCGCCACCGCGATCTGGTTGGTCAGCATCTCAAGCAGATGAATCTGATCGGGGTCGAACAACTGGCCCTTCTGCGGATGGCGTACGGCCAGCACGCCGATCGGCCCCTTGACGCTGATCAGCGGCAGATAGAGGGCGCTGGCGCCGGGCAGCGTGTTGGTGCCGGCGCCGGCCCGCTCGCCATGATCGAACACCCACTGCACGATTCCGGACTCCTTCGGATCGAATTCAAACCGCCGCTGAGGCTCGTGGCGCAGCACCAGCTGGCCCTCCGGGTTGACGATGAACGCGGCCGCCTGGCCGCCGAAAATTTCCGTCACGTGCTGCAGGGAAATCCGCACCAGATTCTCCATGCCCCGTTCCGTCGCCAGATCGCGGCTCAACGCATACAGCAGGGCCGTGCGCCGTTCGTTGTTCCTGGCGAGCTCGGCCTGTTGGCGGCTCCTGACGGTAAAGCCGCTGATCACGAGCGCGACGATCAGCATGACCGCGAAGGTCAGCAGGTATTGCACCGCGGCGATGTCGAAGGTGAAATGGGGGGCGACGAAGAAAAAATCGAACGCCGCCACGCTCAGAAACGACGCCAGGACGGACGGGCCCCGGCCGTAGCGGGTGGCGACGGCGACAACGCCCAGCAGATAGACCATGATCAGGTTGGCGATGTCGAAGTAGGGGCCCATGAGCCAGGCGACGGCCGTGCAGGCCGCCACCCCGGCGGCGGCGTACGCATAGGGGGCCCATCGGGCCCCGCGTGCCGTGGCCGGTGCGGTGACGAAACGGCTTTCGCCGGCCTCGCCGGTGATGACGTAGACGTCGATCTCGCCGCTGTTTCGGACCAGTTCCGCCACGACCGAGCCGAAGACCCACTCCTTCCAGCGTGCGCGTACCGGTTTTCCAACGATGATCTTGGTGACGTTCCGGTTTCGGGCATAGGCGAGCAATTCCTGCGCCACCTGCTCGCCCGTGAGTGTCGCCGTTTCGGCGCCCAGCTCCTCGGCAAGCCGGAGGGTGTGGTTCACCCGTTCCCGGTCGGCGTCGACCAGCCGCAGATGGCGGGGCGTCTGAACGTAGACCGCGAGCCACTTGGCGTGCAGGCCCGTTGCCATCCGTCGCGCCGCCCGGATGAGCCGGGGCCCGCGCGGTTTCATATTGACGCAGACCATGATCGTCTCGCCCGCCGGCCAGGTGCGCTGCACGGCGTGATCCCGGCGGTAGACTTCCATCTGCTGGTCCACCCGTTCGGCCGTGCGGCGGAGGGCCAGCTCCCTGAGCGCGATCAGATTGCCCTTGCGGAAAAAATTCTCAATCGCCCGTTGCGCCTGCTCCGGGACGTAGACCTTCCCTTCCTTGAGGCGCTGGAGCAGGTCGTCCGGCGGCAGGTCGATCAGTTCCACGTCGTCGGCCTGCTCCATGACGGAATCGGGCACTGTCTCGCCGATCCGGACGCCGGTGATCTGGGTGACGATGTCGTTGAGGCTTTCGAGGTGCTGGACGTTGACCGTGGTGTAGACGTCGATGCCTGAGTTGAGCAGTTCGACGACGTCCTGCCATCGTTTGGGGTGGCGTGAACCCGGAGTATTGGTGTGGGCCAGCTCATCCATCAGGATGAGCTGCGGGCGGCGGGCTAAAGCCGCGTCCAAATCGAACTCGCGCAGGGTGGCGCCCCGATAATCCGTGACGCGTGGCGGCAGGAGTTCAAGTCCCTTGACCAGGGCGGTCGTTTCGGCGCGGTCGTGCGTCTCAACCCACCCGACGACCACATCCACGCCGTCATCCTGCTGCTCGTGCGCGGCCTCCAGCATGGCGTAGGTTTTCCCCACGCCGGCCGTGGCGCCGAAGAAGATCTTCAGCTTTCCTCGCGTCTCCCGGGCTTCTTCTTCCTGAGCCCGCTTGAGCAGCTCTTCCGGTTTGGGTCGTCGATCATCCATCCTGCGTGTTCCCGCCTTGGGGCGTTTCCATGATGCTGTAGTGTACGCCCTTTACTGCCAATTGGAAAGTAGTGGGGAGTTCGGCCCGCTTCGGAAAAGAGAACGCCGCCATGGAGGCGGCGTTCTCCCGCTGCGAGGGGAAGGAAAGCTGTCGGTCGTGTGTTGTGAAGGATCGAGCTAAAAGTTGATATCGAGTTGCGTGGACCATTTCCACCGGCCGTTGATCACCTGATCATTGAACACCACCGGGCCGGTCAAGATAGAAATATCCTTGGTGAAATAGTACGCGACGCCGACGCCATAGCCACCGATGTAATTCTT
>DATJYI010000065.1:0-2695 GCA_035499635.1 Nitrospiria bacterium
ATCACGCAAGAAGAATCGTCGTCTCCCTTGACTGTTTTATAACTGTAACAGGGTCCTTCAGACTGTCAAGTCCGGTTCACAGCGCGATTATGGAAGCGCACCGGCCCCGCCAGGACGCGTTTATCGAGCAAGAATGCACGCGGCCTGATGGCCCGGAGCGATCTGAATCAATGGCGGGTCCTGCCGCAGGCAGTCGTCAATCCGCTTGGGGCAACGCGAATAAAAGCGGCAGCCGGCCGGAAGGTCGATCGGACTGGGCAGGTCCCCCTCCAGCAGCAGGCGAGGGCGCGCCGATCCGCCCGTTGATGACGCCGCGGGAGGTTCGGGAACCGGCGCGGAGGCGAGCAACGCCTGTGTGTAGGGATGGGCGGGATGGGAGAAGAGCGACTCCGTCCCGGCCAGTTCGACGATCCGCCCGAGGTACATCACCGCCACCCGGTCGCTGACGTGCCGGACCATGTGCAGATCGTGCGCGATGAAGAGCAGCGACAGATGATAGGCCGCCTGCAGCTCTTCGAGCAGGTTGATGATCTGGGCCTGGATGGACACGTCCAGCGAGGAGACCGGCTCGTCGGCCACGATAAAGGCGGGTCGCAACGCGAGCGCACGCGCAATGCCGATCCGCTGCCGTTGGCCGCCGCTGAACTCGTGCGGATACTTGGTGAGCGCCGATTCGTCCATGCCCACCTGCGCCAGCAACTCGATCACGCGCCGGTGCCGCTCCTCGGGCGATCCGACCCGGTGGATCAACAACGGCTCCTCCAGGACGTCGCCGATGCGCAGACGGGGATTGAGCGACGAATAGGGATCTTGAAAAATGATCTGCATCCGCCTCCGCACGGCGAACAGCTCACGCCTTCCGGCGGCCAGTAAATTGTTGCCCTCGAACCAAATTTCGCCGGACGTCGGCTCCAACAGCCTGAGGATCAGTCGCGCCACCGTCGATTTGCCGCACCCCGATTCGCCCACCAACCCCAGGACCTCCCCGGACCGAATGGTGAAGCTGACGTCGTCGACCGCGTGAACGACGGCGGGGCCGTGCGCGCTTCGATTGTGCGACGACGCGGACCGGCCAAGCCATGACTGGTCCACGGGAAAATATTTGATGAGAGCCTTGACGGCCAGCAAGGGTTGGCCGTCGGGATGACCCGCCTGCCCGGGATGTGTCATGGAAGAAGGGGTGGGCGCGGGTTGCATCTTACACGGCCTGCGCGTATTTCGCCTCGGCCACCCAGCAACGGGCGTCGTGACCGGGCGCGAGGGATTTCAGCGCGGGCTCATCGGCGGCACACCGCGCGATGGCGACCGGACAGCGGGGATGAAAGGCGCAGCCGGACGGCAAGTGCTGCAGCTGCGGCACGGAGCCGGGAATGGCCGTCAACCGTTGCCGGCGATCCCTCGGCGCCCGGCGCGGCAGCGATTTCATCAACCCCTGGGTATACGGGTGCAACGGTTCGTTGAACAGTGTTGCCGTCGACGACTGTTCGACGATCCGTCCCGCGTACATCACGGCCACCTCGTCCGCCATCTGGGCGATGACGCCCAGATCGTGCGAAATCAGCACCACGGACAGACGCAGCTCGCGCTGTAAACGCCGGAGCAAATCCAAAATCTGCGCCTGAATGGTCACGTCCAGCGCCGTCGTCGGCTCGTCGGCAAAGATCAGCGCCGGCTCGCACGAAATCGCCATCGCAATCATGACCCGTTGACGCAGCCCGCCGCTGAGTTGATGCGGGTAGGCGCGGTACCGTTCATCCGGCGAAGGGACGCCCACCTGCCGGAGCAGTTCGATCGCGCGCGACCGGGCGTCGCCGCGCCTCATGCCCAGATGGTAGCGGAGCATTTCGGCGATCTGCTCCCCGACGGTCAGAACCGGATTGAGGGCCGTCATCGGCTCCTGAAAAATCATGGCGATGCGGCGTCCGCGTACTCGCTGCATCTCCCGCTCCGGCAGCGCCAGCAGGTCGACGCCCTGGAATCGAATGGCACCGCCGACGATCCGGCCGGGCGGAGGAACGATCCGCATCACCGACAGGGCTGTCATCGTTTTGCCGCAGCCGGATTCGCCCACCAGCCCCAGCACGCGGCCGGGCGTCACGGTCAGACTCACGTCATTCACGGCCTTGACGATGCCGTCCGTCGTCTCGAGATGGGTCGCGAGATGGTCGATGCTCAGTAATTGATCGGGCATGGACGCTTGGGCTGAGGGGTGCCCCTCGGGCGCCGCGCGAGGGGACTCTACAACAAACAGCCCGAGGTGTCAATTTTATGTGGGGGCCCGTGCGGAAGATCTGTCGGAATCCAGCCGCCTCACCGACTCGGCGGCGCGCACGAGCCTGCTGCTCCTTACTCGTCGCAGCGCGCGCCCTCCGATGCCCCCACGCCCCAAGCCCCCTTTCTTTCTCCCAATGGCCGCTCCTGGCCCGTGGATTGCTCTAGCCGAGAAGCGTATCGCTCTACTGTTTCTCCCACATCAAACAATCAATGGGGGGGGGCGGGGGGAGATACAGTCTCGGTATTGAAATCAGGGGGAGGTGCCGATACCTCCCCCTGCCCCCCCATCGGAATTACACTTTTCCGCTAATAAGTGTATCTTTCTTCCGTACCTAACGAATCAAACAATCCACGATTGTTTACTTGACTCAAGGGTATTTGCTATGATGGTGCAGTCCCATCTCGGGGTTACACCATGCCA
>DATJYI010000066.1:0-3548 GCA_035499635.1 Nitrospiria bacterium
CGTTTGCCCAGCGCCCTGGCGTCCTCCACCACGCTGCTCCAGCCCTCGAAGAACGACGGCTGGATGACAGCTGATGCCCGCCGCATCAATTGGATCTGATCCGAACGGGGTACCACGCCGAGGATCCTGACCTGATCTGTCATGCGATGCTCGAGCAAGTAGCTGGTCAGTTGCCCGTAATAATCGGGCCGACGATGGTCGTTGAGATGGCCGGTGCACACCACCTGAACCTTCACCGACCGTTTGTTGAGAAGTGCAAGCGCTTCAAAAATCGCACGATGATTCTTATGGATCCAGAATTGATTGGCCACCATGACGTAGCGCGGCGGGAGGCAGTAGCGGGCGGCCGTCTCGTCCGGCTTCTCCTTGTACCACTCCTGCAGAGGTGCCGTGGCAAAAGAAAGGACCCGCAGCTTGTGATCCGCGCCCGGATACCATCGATTAAAGTCGCGCCTGGCCGCATGGCTGCTCAGCACGATCAGCGGCGCCTCCGCGGCCATCGACGAAAAGACATGATCACGCCACCGCCGGTCTTCATCGGTGAAAAACTCCGGATAGTGGCGATGCTGCAGATCCCACACCCAGGCGAGCCACGGCTTTGGAAAGGCGGCGTCCAGCGGACGAATGCAGGGAAAAAGCATCGACAGGCGCTCCCGTCTCGTCAGCTCGAGCAAAGGCCGGGGCGCCTCATCGATGACGGCTCGGCCGGCGTGTCCGGCCGGCCGTCCTGTGGCGGCGGCAGCGATCCGGATGCCCGTCTGTTTCGCTCTCCGCACCCACGCCACCACGGCGGCGATTAATGAAGAACCGCCCGCCGTACCGACGACCGTCACCCGTTCGATCAGTGGCTCCACATCGGCGTAGGCGGCCGCGTCGGCGGCCTGTGAGACAATCAAAACAATTGATGGTTGCAGATCATCCGGCAACGAACGCACCGCCCGGATCAGATTTGAAATATAATAGACCCCGCCGAGCCACAGATCGTTACCTACCGCAAGAAGCCCCACCCTCATCGACTTACGCGCCATGCGAACCTACCCATCGCGCGTAGGCTTCCACACCCTCTTTGATCGGGACACCGGGTGCATAGCCGAGTGCGGTCAGCCGGCCGATGTCCGCACGCCACCGAATCGGATCGCCGGGCCGGACTTCTCCCGAAAACTCCACAGAATTCGATTTCCCGATCGCGCCGATCAAGAGCGCCGCCAGTTGGTCTATTCGTGTCTCCTCCCCGGTGGCCAGGTTATAGGGGCGGGCATCGAATATCCCGCGATCGACCACGACGGCGATGCCGAGCGCAACGTCCTTCGCGTGAATGAAATCGCGCGACTCAGCGCCGGTGCCCATTAATTTCACCGCCGGACTCACCAGGGCTTGACGGCAGATATCCCAGAACACCTGGCGTCGAAGACCCTCGCCGTATGCGGAAAAGATCCTCACCGCGGAAGTGTTAAGACCATAGAGCGAATAAAATTCCCGGAGTAGCGACTCACACATGAGTTTATGATTGCCATACGGCGAGATCGGCTCGGTCGCCGATGACTCAACTACGGGTAACGTAGCAGGATTGCCGTAGACGGCGGCGCTGGAGAGAAAGAGAACGCGGGAGGCGGGCGCATGGGCGCGAACGGCTTCCAGCACGTTCAGCAGCACGGGCACCGAATTGGTAAAATCGGCGGCGGGATCAGCGATCGATGCGGGGACCGATGACGGGCCGGCCGCGTGGATGACCAACTCGGGAAGATTTGACAGGACAGTCGCGTTAAAATCCGTCGAGGGCAATCGCATGGTGAGCGACCTGAAACACGGCACTTCTCGGGGAATCGAAGCGTGGTCTACGCCAATGACACGCCACCCATCTGTCGCGAATTTCCTGACGATAGCGCGCCCCAAAAACCCTCCGGCGCCAGTGACAAGAACGGTGCGCATCAGCATCCGCTCGTTCCCGGCACGGCACTGACCATGGCTGGATAACCAGTCCCCTTCATGGCTTGACCGCGACAAAACTGTAGAGTCGTCCTGGTGTCTCGCAGCCACGCGAGCGTTGAGCAGCCAGCGCCTTAAGCAGCCGCCTGCCGATTGCGAACCGTTCAGTTGTCATAAGGCGCGCAATACGGACTCCCACCATGCGGGACAGCGGGCGCAGACATTCTTGACGCCACTGATCGTCGGTCATGGGAAAATAGTTGATTGGACTATCATACGGCCCCAGAACTGCGAGGAGCGATAGCCCGCCGCCAATGATTGCCGAGATATACTGTCGGATGAGATACGCGTTCTCGCCGCCGTAAAAACGGTGCAGCGGATGCCGCTCCAGAAAGACGCCTAAGTCCTCAGACCTACTGATGACGTGCTCCCGAGTGGCGATAAAGGTCCCGCCCCGTTTCAACACACGTCCCACTTCAGAGCAGAATACATTCAAATCCCTTGCGTGATGCAGCACCTGCCGACCGTGCACCAATTCAAACGACGCGTCGGGATAGGGCAGCCGCTCGCCCCACCGCTCATCAATTGTGATGGAGAGACCGGTTTCTTTGACCAACGACCGGATTGCCCCCGACCCGACCACGGGACTCGGGTCGGGCTCGAGCGCCGTCACTCGCCAGCCGTCGAAGGCCAACGCGTAACTGCTGATTCCCCGGCCGGCACCAAGGTCAAGCGCACGGCCCTGCCGCTTCGGCAGCAGCTCCCTGACCGCCCGCCATTCCCCGCTGTCGACAAATCGAGTAGCGGCATCAATCAACGGATCATCATAATAACAGTCGCGCACAAGCGCCTGCTGATCCGGTTGACCACGGAGCCAGTCCACAGCCTCTTCCCATGTCATCATGATGAGCGTCTCGGCAATTCCTTAATCATTCTGGCCGGATTTCCGGCCGCCAATGTCCAGTCGGGCACGTTTTTCGTCACGACCGACCCGGCACCGACCACGGCGCCCTCACCAATGGTCACCCCTTTGAGAATAATGACGTTGAACCCGATCCACGCCATGTCCTTGATTCTCACTTCCGCCATGGGCACGACGCTCCAGTCCTTGGACCGTGCGGCGGCCATCAACCCGCTCGGACCGGCGAGCGCTTCACGCCAACGCGTCACATCCTGACTCCGCTCCGACCAATCAAGAGAATGAGAGTCATGATCCACAATGGTACAGCCCCAGGCGATCAACACATGCGAGCCGACCGCAATATGCTCCGCACTGATCAGGCGCGTGCCGTTACCGATGAAGGTATGGTCGCCGATCTCGACGATCCCGGTTCCACGTTCGAGGACCACCTGGCAGCCAAGCACGGTCTGCGATCCGATCCTGACCCGATTACGGCTTGACCCCACCCTCACTTCGACACGAAAGTCCGGCAACATGACCGTATCGGCTCCGACCGCGATTTCGTGCGCCGCTGATGCCGCTGGAGAGGCGAACAATTTTCGGAACCATGTCGACAGCCTCATGGATCACCGGGCCTTCTTCATTGTCTAAACCAACGGTTCAGGCGGCGACCGATGCGGGACATCGCCTGTTCCACCTGCACGCCATGTCCAGCCAGATA
>DATJYI010000067.1:0-2582 GCA_035499635.1 Nitrospiria bacterium
ATCTCATCGACAGCTGAGGCCTATCAGGCATTGGACCGGCAGCGCCGGCTGGGGCGGGACGGATTCCGCGTTCCGCGGTTCCCATTGACACCCAGGGAGCGGGAGATTATAATTTCCCGTTTCCTGCACAGGACGGGGACATCTGGACGGTCTCTGCTGTTGGGCAATGACTTCGAGCCGGTGATCTACAAGGCCTTTCCGACGGTACGCAGCGCGGCTCAGCGACTTACGCATGCGGGGGCATCGGACGTCATGTTGTCCGGGAGCGGCTCGGCGGTCTTCGGCCTCTTTTCATCCGCCCAGCGCGCCCGTTCGGCGGCGGCGGCCGTCCGCGGGGACCACGCCGCGTGGGAATCGTGGGTGGTGCGGCCGTTGCGGCGCGCGCCGTTGGTGCGGGCCGTGCGGACCCGCCTGTGACTCCCGGTGAGGCGCGCGGCGTGGACGCCTGATTCGGAGGTCGTCCAATTGGCAGGACGTCAGCCTTTGGAGCTGAAGATCGGGGTTCGAGACCCTGCCTCCGAACCAACAGCCATGACGGTGAACGGAACGTCACACGGATTCATGCACGAGGGGATACGGCGTCGATGCAACGAGAGCTGAAATTATTCACCGGCAATTCCAACCGCCAGCTGGCCGAGGAAATTGCCAAAGAGTTGAAGCTGCCGATGGGCCAGGCGGTCGTGTCAAGGTTCAGCGACGGAGAAATCCGGGTCCAGCTGGAGGAGAATGTCCGGGGCATGGACGTCTTCATCCTGCAATCGGCGTCGGATCCCGTCAACACCCACATCATGGAGCTGTTGATCATGATCGACGCGCTCAGGCGATCATCGGCCCAACGGATCAACGCGGTGATCCCCTACTACGGGTACGCCCGGCAGGATCGCAAGGACATGCCGCGCGTGCCCATCACCGCCAAGCTGGTGGCCGACCTGATCTCCACGGCCGGCGCGACGCGCGTGCTGACGATCGATCTGCACGCCGGACAGTTGCAGGGTTTTTTCAACATTCCCGTGGATCATCTTTTTGCGTCGCCTGTGTTTTTGGATTATTTCCGCGAGTTGAGCCTGAAAAATCCCGTCGTGGTTTCCCCGGATGCGGGCGGCGTCGAACGCGCACGGGCCTTTGCCAAGCGACTCCGGGCGAGCCTGGCGATCATCGACAAACGGCGTGAGGAGCCCAATCAGACGAAATTGATGAACATTATCGGCGAAGTGGGCAAGCGAGACGTGATCATTATCGACGACATCATTGATACGGCCGGGACGATCGCCCAAGGGGCCGCCGCGCTGCGCAAGAAGGGGGCGTTGCGCATCGTCGGGTGCAGCACCCATGCGGTTCTCTCCGGCCCCGCGCTCGAGCGGTTGAACGCGTCGGAGCTGGATGAAGTGGTGGTCACCAATACCATTCCGCTCAATGGCAAGGAAAAGATCTGCCCCAAACTGAAAGTGCTCAGTGTGGCGCCGTTGCTGGCGGAGGCAATCAAGCGGATTCATGAAGAGCGATCGGTCAGTTCGCTGTTTGTGTAACGACAACAGCCGGACCCGACCGGTCCGGCGGAGATAGGAGCAGAGAGACATGCGACGGGTTGAATTGAACGTGGAGATCAGGCGCGAGGCGGGCAAGGGGGTCGCGCGCACGCTGCGACGGCAGGGGCGGATTCCAGCCGTGCTCTATCATGCGGGTGCGTCGGTCTTGCTGAGTGTCAGCGACCAGGCGATCGAGAAACTGTTTCATACCGGTGCGGGCGAGCACGTGCTCATCACCTTGAAGATTACCGACGGCGCCGGGCACCGGAACTGCATCGCGGTGGTGCGCGACTGCCAGCGTGATCCGATCACCGACCGCGTGTTGCACGTCGACTTGTTCGAAATCTCCCTGGACAAGCCGCTCCGGGTGTCGGTGCCCGTGCACGTGACGGGCGACGTACCGGCTGGCGTCAAGGAAGGGGGGGTGATGCACCACCACCTCCGTCAGGTCGAGGTGGAGTGTCTGCCGCTGGCGGTGCCGGATGACATCCAGGTCGACGCCTCATCGCTCCAGATCAATCAGTCTCTACATGTGAGGGACTTGGTGGTTGATCCGGCAATCCGCATGCTGACGCCGGGCGACCAGGTGGTGGTGTCCGTCGCCGCACCCATCTCCGAAGCCAAGCTGGAGCAATTGTTGACCGCGACCGCCAAAGAAGCCAAGGAGCCGGAACTGGTGAAGAAGGAGAAGAAGGAGGAGGAAGCCGCGGCTGAAGGGGCAGCCACCGCCAAGCCAGCCGCCGGCAAGGAGGAGAAGGAGGCCAAGGAGGAGAAGAAGGAATCGAAAACCAAGTAACGGGACCGCTCTTCGTCGGCCTCGGCAATCCGGGGGATCGCTACCGGGCAACCCGACACAATCTCGGGGCGGAGGTGATCGAGTGGTTTGCCAGCCAGCATCATCTTGCATTGAATCGATCCCACAGACTGTTCTCCTTTGGTTCCACCCTGATCGAGCTTCATTCCGTGAATGTTGCGATTCCCCGTACTTATATGAATGAAAGCGGTATGGCGGTTACCGCATTGCGGGACTATTGCCACTTTACGCCTGATCAGCTC
>DATJYI010000068.1:0-4504 GCA_035499635.1 Nitrospiria bacterium
GCAGATTCTCAGCACGGTCAAACAGTTTCACGTCCTTTCGAACATCGTCCGCCACGAGCACGAACGGTATGACGGCAGCGGCTATCCGGACGGCCTGAAGGCGGAGACCATCCCGATGGCCAGCCGGATCATCGCCATCGCCGACGCCTTCGACGCGATGACCACCAATCGCAGCTACCGGCAGGGGATGACGCCCGGCCAGGCGATCGACGCGTTGAACAAGGCCGTCGGCACACAGTTTGATCCGAAAGTCTTTGTGCACTTCAAAGCGGCGTTTCAGCAGGGCCGTCTCACGCTGCCCCCCGACGTTCCCGCACAGTTCATGGTTCCGGAATAGTTCGTCTCTGGTTAGGGATCACAGTTCGGGCAAATCGTGTGTCAGCCTGGCTGCGGGCCGCCCATCCACTGTGACCCCATCCTGTGGCATAATCATCACATGACACGGCTGCAATCGATGCCGCGACATTTATCACGGGATCGGCCCCAAGACCCTGTCCGGCCGGGCGTGACAGGACGGCCGCGCATCGGCCTCACCATGGGCGATCCGGCGGGCATCGGTCCGGAAATCATCCTCAAGTCGCTGGCCGGCCCGGCCGTGTTTCGCCGGTGCCGACCGATCCTGTTCGGCCACCCGGGTGTCTTCAATCAGTATCTCCGCCGGCTTCGCCTGCCGTGGCGTCTTGAGACGGTCGATGATCCGGAACGGTGGTCCGTGTCGCCCGGCCGACTGCCGATCGTGCCAGTCTTCGAAACGGAGGAGGATGCCGGCAGGCCCTCCCGCGCGATGCCGAAACCAGGCCGGCTGTCGGCCGCAGGCGGCCGTTTAGCCGCGAGGGCAATTGAGCATGCGTCCGCCTGGGCGCAGGCGGGACACCTTGACGCGATCACCACGGGGCCGATCCATAAAGTCGGACTGGCGCGAGCCGGCTATCCTTTTGAAGGGCATACGGAATTTCTCGCTGCGCTGACCGGAAGCGGGCACGTCGGCATGATGATGATCGGCGGCGGTCTGCGGATCATGCTGGCGACCATTCACCTCCCCATCCGCGATCTGCCGAGCCGGCTGACACCCCGGAAGATATTGACTGCCATTCAACTCACCCACCGGGCCATGCGGGACTGGTTCGGGAGGCCCGATGCCGCCATCGGAGTTGCGGCCCTGAATCCGCATGCGAGCGACCAGGGGCGATTCGGCGACGAGGAGGCCCGGCTGATCGCGCCGGCCATCGCGCGCGCACGGCGATCGGGGATCCGGGCAACCGGCCCCTATCCGGCCGACACGCTTTTTCACCGCGCGCACCGGGGGGAGTTCGACGCGACGGTGGCGATGTATCACGACCAGGCCCTGATCCCCATCAAGCTGCTCGCCTTCGGCCGTGCCGTCAATCTAACGGTCGGCCTGCCCTTCGTCCGCACTTCCGTCGATCACGGCACGGCGTATGATATTGCGGGCAAGGGCATTGCCGACCCTGGCAGTTTGCTTGAAGCCTTGCAGCTTGCGGCAATGTTGGCGTGCAAGTCAAAGAAACGAAACAGGGATTAAAAACACAGGCGGAATCAGAATTAAGAAACCCCAATACAGTCAGCATTATCTCGTCAATCGATCCTTCTGCCGGCCGATCGCCGATCTGGCCCGACTGATTGATCCGCTCGCGCTCTTGCGCTCGCTCATTCGGGGGGAGATGCCCTTCTCCCCCCGATGCCCCCCATCGCCGTACGCATGAAAAAACCGCGTTACAGCCAGCACTTCCTGGTCAATCAATCCCTCTGCCGGCGGATCGTTGATCTGGCGGCGCTTACGTCCACGGACCGGGTCGTCGAGATCGGGCCGGGGCGCGGCGCGTTGACCTCATGGCTTCTCGAGCGGGCGGGCGAGGTCTGGGCAATTGAAGTCGACCCGACGCTGGCTGGCGGGCTGCGTGAGCGAATCGGCCGCCACCCGCATTTTCATCTCATCAGGCAGGACGCTCTCCGCGTCCGCTTCGAAGAACTGCCCGCGCCGTTCAAGGTCGTCGCCAACCTCCCGTACGCCGTCGCCAGTCCGCTGCTGATCCGGTTGCTCGAAGCCAGGCGGTCGATTCCGTTGATGGTGCTGATGTTTCAGCGCGAAGTGGCGGAACGGCTCATCGCCGCGCCGGGCGGCCGTCGGTACGGCCTGCTGTCCATCATCGCTCAACTCTTTGCCGACGTGCGCCTTGAGCTGACCGTCTCGCCGGGCAGTTTCCGTCCGCCGCCGAAGGTGGAGTCGGCCGTCGTGACCGTGACGCCCCGCGCCGAACCGGCGATCCCGATTGGGGACGAAGCCGCCTTTCTCCGGCTCGTCCGTCAAGGCTTTGCCCACCGCCGCAAAACGTTGCGCAACAATCTGGGCCACGCGCACCTAACCCCGGAGGAGTGCGACGCTCTCCTGCATGGGGCCGGCATTGATCCCGCGCGTCGTCCGGAAACGTTGAGCCTGGAGGAGTGGGGAAGATTGTATGAACGGTGCCGTACCTTGGGCATATAGATAGGGGCAGGGGGCAGGAGTCAAGGAAATCATGCAACAGTGGTGCAAGTGATCATTCACTTGACCCTTGCTACTTGCCCCATGACCCTGCCGTTCTCTGTACTCTCCCCTCCCGTTCTGCTACAATACCCGCCATGCAGAAGCTGTTGTGGCGCGAGCTGAGAGGCTTGCTGCTCATCGCTGCCGCGTTCTTGCTCGGGTTAAGTCTCCTCTCCTACCATCCGACCGACGCCTCATTGACCAGCGCGTCGACTACTTCCACCGTGCGCAATCTGGCCGGTTGGGTGGGCGCATCGGTCGCCGACGGATTATTTCAGCTCATCGGTGTCAGCGCCTATCTGCTCCCCGTGTTGATCGGCATGAGCGGCTGGCGCTGGTTCTGGACGCCGGCTGCGCCGCTCTCCCTGGCGCGGACGGCCGGCTGGGGGCTGCTGACCGTCACGTTGATGCCGCTGGCCTCGATCCTGCTGCCCGCATTGCCATTGCTGGCGGACCGCCCGCTGGTCGACGGCCGGGCCGGCGGCTGGCTCGGCGTCCTGATTGCACAGGGGCTGCACACGGCCCTCGGGCCGATCGGGGGCGTGATCGTGCTGTTCACGCTGCTGGCCGCGTCGCTGATGCTGATCACCGCCGTCTCGGTGCCGACGCTCCTGGCCGCGATGGCGCGCACCGCGCGGGAACTGACCGCGCAGGTGCAGAGCCTCGCCCTGATCCGGCGAGAGCAGACCAAACGGTGGCGCCACGAAGCGCAGGTGCGGGCCGCCCGCCTTGCAACGGGCGCGTCCGAGCAGCCGAAAATCGTGGAGAACACGCCTCCGCCCGCCGCCGTGAAGGCCGAGCAGAAGGCATTCGAATTCATGCAGACCTCTTCCACCCGCTACCAGCTGCCCCCCTTCACGCTGCTGGCCGATCCTTCGGCCTCATCCCGCAAGACGACCCGGGAGGAGCTGCTGGTCAACTCCCAGCTGCTTGAAAAACGGCTGCTCGACTTCGGCATTGCAGGCCGGATCACGCAGGTGCACCCCGGGCCCGTGATCACCATGTACGAGTTCGAGCCAGCGCCCGGCGTCAAACTCAACCGGATCACCGGACTGGCCGACGATCTGGCCCTGGCGATGAAGGCGATCCGCGTGCGGATCGTGGCGCCGCTGCCGGGCAAGTCGACCGTCGGCATCGAGATCCCCAACAGCGCTCGGGAGGAGGTGACGCTCAAGGAGATCCTGACGTCGAGCGCGCACGAAGCCTCCCGCTCGAAACTCACGCTGGCCGTCGGCAAGGACACGATCGGCGCGCCCGTCGTGGCGGACCTCGCCGCCATGCCCCATCTGCTCATCGCCGGCACCACCGGTTCGGGCAAAAGCATGGCGCTGAACGCCATGATCCTGAGTCTGCTCTTCTCGGCCCGACCCGATGAGGTCAAGCTCTTGATGATCGACCCGAAGATGCTGGAGTTGAACGCCTACGACGGCATCCCGCACCTGCTGGCCCCGGTGATTGTCAACCCGAAGGAGGCGGCCTCCGCCCTGCAGCAGGTCGTCACCGAAATGCAGCGGCGCTACCGGCTGTTGGCCGAACGGGGCACGCGCAACATCGACAGCTACAACAAGAGTCTGGAAACAGCCGGCGGGATCAACGCCGCCAGGGTTCCCCCGCCATCGGCCGACGCCGATTCAACGGACGCAGACGCCGCCGCGCAGGCCGGACCTCCGCCGACGGCGGACTCGCCCCTGCCCTACATTGTGGTCGTCATCGACGAGCTGGCCGACCTGATGCTGGTCGCCTCCCACGAAGTGGAAGACGCCATCGCCCGTCTCGCCCAAATGGCCCGCGCCGCCGGCATCCACCTGATCGTCGCCACGCAACGTCCTTCCGTCGACGTGATCACGGGCGTGATCAAGGCGAATTTTTCGGCACGCGTGTCGTTCCAGGTCTCCTCCAAAGTCGACTCCCGCACCATTCTGGACGCGAACGGCGCTGAACAGCTTGTCGGTAAGGGCG
>DATJYI010000069.1:0-8121 GCA_035499635.1 Nitrospiria bacterium
CGGCGTGTCATCAGATGATGCCTGAAAAGATTCGGGCGGCCCCAACCGCAGCCGGATCTCTTCCAGTCGCGTCAGGCAGCGCAGCGCCAGCTCGGGGTCGTCCCGATCCTCATAGAGCCGGCTGAGCAGGCGGAGCGCGTCGATCTGCCCCGCCGGAATCCCCAGCTGCTCATAGTGCGTACAGGAAAAGTTCAACGACGTCTCGGCGCGGCGATCGTCCCCCAATCGGAGATAGGCGCGCCCGAGCTGGCCCCACGTCGCCGCCAGCCCCTCTTCGTGGCCGCTCTTCTTGTGCAGGTCGATCGCCCGCGAGAACGACTTAACGGCATCTTCAGTTTTCCCCTCGTCCTGCTCCAGCAGACCGAAATTGCTGAAGAGCAGGCCCAACGAGCGGTCGTCCCCGGCCTGCTCCAGCAGCTCCTCCGCCTCGAGGTAATAGGCCCGGGCCCGATCGCGTTCGCCCAGCTCCCTCGAGAGGTTGCCCAGATTGACCAGCGTCTGCCCCACGGTTGTGACGTCCAACGCGCGTCGTTGCAGCTCCAGAATCTCGAGATAGCAGCGCCGCGCCTCCTCCCGCTCGCCCAGCGCCGCGAGAACATTGCCGAGATTGCCCAGGACCGGCATCAGCCGCTCCGGCTCGCCCGCCGGCCGCGCCTCGCGCAACGCCTCCTCGAAACAGCGCCGCGCCCCATGAAAATCCCGCCGGTGCAGGAAGATCATCCCCTGCTGATATGACGGCGATTCGTTCCCGCCGGTCATGCTCCGCCGTCACCCCTGTCGAGTCCAGAACGCCCGGTTGCCACGATCCATGCCAGGTGAAATTCCTCCGCGACTGATGCGTCTGAGTGAACGCGCGGGGAAGATCGACCGCGCCGGTCATCCGCTCAGCCCGTTACGTGGATGACAATCTTTCCCCGCACGTGACCGGCCTCGCTGAGCGCGTGCGCCTCGGCCGTCCGTGACAACGGCAGGCGCCGGTCGATCTGCGGCCGTAATTGCCCCGCGTCGATCCACGCCGTCAACTGATCCAGATCCGATCCGCGCGCGCGCGCCATGAGCAGGAAGGCCCGTTTCCCTCCCATCACTGGTCCGAGCGCCATTCCCAGCAGCGTGGAGACGGACGGGAGCGTCGACACATACCGCCCGCGCGGGCGCAGCGCCGCCCGGCAGGCGCGAAACGACCGGGTCCCTACCGCGTCAACCATCAGGTTATACCGAGATGACGCGGCCGCGAAATCCTCCACGGCATAGTCAATCGCGTGATGCGCGCCCAGCGCCAGGACGAACTCCCGGTTGCGGGCGCTGCAGACCGCCGTCACCTCTGCGCCGCGGAGCCGGGCGATCTGCACCGCACACGACCCCACTCCGCCAGAGGCGCCGTTGATCAGCACCGCCTGCCCTTGTTCGATATGGCCCAAGTCGCGAAGCAATTGCAACGCCGTCAGCGCCGCCAGGGGCACCGCCGCGGCTTCGTCCGGGGAGAGTGACGTCGGCGCACGCGCCGCGCTCCGCTCCGGCACGGCCGCGTATTCGGCGCAGCCCCCGCCGGCAAAGGGGGAGAGCATGGCATAGACGGCCTCACCGGCCCGGAACCGCGTCACCGTCGATCCGACTCGAACAATCTCCCCGGCCACGTCCACACCGGGTATCCGCGGCATCGGCAGGAAGGGAATCCGGGGCGTGCCCCGCCGGAATTTCCAATCGACCGGATTGACCGATGTCGCCCGGACCTTGACCAGGAGCTGGCGGTCGCCGATGACCGGCTCCTGCAGCTCCCCGAGCTCGAGCACCTCGGGGCCTCCGTACCGGCGATAGAAGACGGCCTTCACGGCGTCACCGCTCCCGTCATCGCCCTCCCCTCCTTCTTAATCCTTACCCCGCCGTCTCTTTATCAATCCGATTTTCCCTTCTCATACAATGCCGGCGACAGTATACACAATTCATCCGGCCGAGGCAGCCGGAGCCGGTTGCAAACCCCCATTGCACGCCATCCATGAAACAGTGTAGATTGCAGCCACGATGCGCCGGCTTGCAGGAGATGACGCATCGGGAATGGAGGGGTTTCCCATGGCACGATTCCTCATTGAAGTCCCGCATGAAGCCGAGCAGATTGCCTGCGCGAGGGCCATCAAAATCCTCCAGTCGACCGGCTCGCATTACCTGACGAATGCCGACTACGGCTGCCACGACGGCGTCCACAAGGGGTGGATCACCGTCGAAGCGGAAAACAAGCAAGCCGCCCGGGCGATCCTGCCCGTCCCCTATCGCAACCAGGCCACGATCGTGCAGCTCAACAAGTTCGGTATGGAAGAGATCAACACCCTCCTCCGCGACCACAAGGGCTGACCGCGCCCTCGCGCCCGGCGGGCCGCGTCAGAGCGAGACCGGCGCGACAAAATAGTCGTCCAGCAGCTTCACGGCGATGGCGCCTTCGCCCGCCGCGGAGGCCACCCGCTTGACCGATCCCAACCGCACGTCGCCTGCGGCAAACACCCCGGGGAGGCTCGTCTCCAGCCGCATCGGCGGCCGTTTCAGCCCCTGAAACAGCGCGGGCGATTTGAGATCGGCGCCCGTGATGATGAAGCCCTGCTCATCCCGTTCCACCGCTCCCGTGAGCCAGTCGGTATGGGGCACCACGCCGATCAGCACGAAGAGCGCCTGCACCTCGAGCGTCTCCACCCGGCCCGTGGCATGATCCTTGACCGCCACCCGTTCGAGCCGGTGCGCGCCTTCCCCGTCGACGACCTCCGTCTGAAACCGCACCTCCACGTTGGGCAGCCGCCGGATCTGCCGGATCAGGTAGTCGGACATCGTGTCGATCAGCGACTCGCCCCGCACCACCTGAACCACCCGTCGCGCGTGCTTCGCCAGATGGACGACGGCCTGCCCAGCCGAGTTGCCTCCTCCCGCGACGATCACGTCCCGGTCCTGCATAAGCGCCACCTCGCCGCCGGCCGCATAAAAGACGCCGGCGCCGGTGAAGCGTTCGAGGTTCGGCACGCCGAGACGGCGGTAAGCGGCGCCGGTGGCGATGAGCACGGCGCGCGCCGTAATCACCGAACCGTCCGAAAGCGCGATGATCCGGTCTGGCCCGGCCGCCCGCAGTCCGCAGACCTCGCGTCCCAGTGCGTATTTGGCGCCGAAGAGCCACGCCTGCTGATAGGCCCGTTGCGCCAGCTCGGCGCCGCTGATGCCGCGGGGAAAGCCCAGATAATTCCGCAGCAGCGAGCTCGATCCCGCCTGGCCGCCCACTGCTTCCCGTTCGATCACGAGCGTGCGCAGCCCCTCCGACGCGCCGTAGACCGCCGCCGCCAGCCCGGCCGGTCCCGCGCCGACGATCGCCAGATCGCAGGTCCGCTCCTCGTCCAACGTGGAGATGCCCAGCTCGTCCATCAGCTCGGCATTCGAGGGCTCGACCAGCACCCGCCCGTGGCGCATCACGATCACCGGCAGCCGGCTGCCGTCCAGGCCTGTCTGTCGGAGCAGCCGTCTCCCTTCGGCCGAATCGGCCGGATAGACGCCGTGCGGGACGCCGTACCGCTCCAGAAACTCGATCACCTCGTACCCGCGGAGAGAGGGATCGGACTGGATTACGCGGACCAGCTCCATCCGGGGGCCGTGCTCGCGGGTCCACTCGGAGAGAAATTCGCCGATCAGCGGATAGAGATGGACTTCGGGCGGATAGTAGGGTTTAAGCAGGTAATTCTCGATTTGATTGAACGCGCAGGATTGGAGAATTGCCGGCATGGCCCGTTTGTCGCCCCAATTCACCAGCAACGCCCGTTGCGCGGAGGGATGGAGCGCGTGCGCGGCCTGCAGAAACTCCACGCCGTTCATCACCGGCATCCACTGGTCCGCAATCAGGAGCGCCACCTGCACGCCGCCGGCTCTGACCGCCTCCAGCTCTTCCAGCGCCGTCCGCGGCGCCGCGTGGGCGACCACCCGGTAATCTCCGCCATACCGGCGGTCAAGATCACCGTGCATCGTCGTGAGCTGAGCCGGCTCGTCGTCAACGATCATGATGACGGGTTTCATGGCTCAATCCAATGCACCGGGCGGGCGATTCAGCGAACCGCCCCTACGAGCGCCATCCCTCTTCCGTCTCCATCCACCACTGTTTTTCAAAACTGCAGCAGCACGCACCGGTTGCCGTCCGGATCGGCAAACCAGGCCATCTTCGAATCGCCGCCGGGCGACGTGATCCGACCGCATCGGATCCCTTTCCGCTTCAGCTCGGCCATCCGTTTTTCGATCTGCTTCACCCGGAGCATGATCCCCCAGCCCCCCTTGGGCTTCGGCACCCGCTTCCGGCCCATCGAATAGAGGCCGAGCACCGTTCCGCCGGGCACCTTGAACTCCACATAGTGCCGTCCCATGCGCCGCGTGGGTTTGAGCCCCAGTTTTTGATAGAACTTCGCCGCGCGCGACACATTCTTCGACTCCGCCGCCACCCATGAATCTGCGATTATTTTGGCCATCGATTCGCTCCTTTTGTGATTCACTGTGTCACGTGGTTCCACGCCATGTACGGGCGACCCGCCGGGTCGCCCCTACAGGCGAAACCCTAATTCCAAACCATTGCTGCGGGCGATGCAGCGCATCGCCCCTACATGCGTTAACCCTTTTAATTCCATAATCCGCCTTCTTCGCATCCCGGATCTCGCATCTCGCATCTGTTTTATTCCGTCTCTTTTTTATCCGCTCGCGCTTCGCACTCGCTCAAGTCGGGGGAGTGATGCCTCACACTCCCCCGCACCCCCATCGCCCGTACGCTCTTATCACTTAATCCGCCTTCTCTTTCTAATCCGACGCCTTTTCAAATTCCAACGCCGCCGAATTGATGCAATACCGCTGGCCCGTCGGCTCAGGGCCGTCGTCGAAGACATGGCCCAGGTGTGCGTCACACCGGCTGCAGACCACTTCGATCCGGAAATCGAACCCGCTCCGGTCGACTTTTTCATCGACGCACTCCTCCGACACAGGGGCCCAGTAACTCGGCCAGCCCGTGCCCGAATCGAATTTGGTGTCGGAGGAAAACAATTCCTGTTTGCAACAGACGCACCGGTAGACCCCGTTCTCCTTGCTCCTGTAGTATTTCCCGGTGAAGGCCTGTTCCGTCTCCCCCTCCCGCGTGATGTAATAGGCTTCGGGCGAGAGCTGCCGCTTCCATTCCTCTTTTGATTTGACGATTTTTTCAGTCATTGCATCAACCTCGCGGGCGGCCCGGCGGGTCGCCCCTACAGGCGTCAACTCATCAGCACCCATCTTTACCGCCTTTATCCCTTAACCCTTAATCCGCCTTTTTTTAATCCGCTCGCGCTTCGCGCTCGCTCAAGTCGGGGGAGTGATGCCTCACACTCCCCCGCGCCCCCATCGCCCGTACATTCTTACCACATAATCATCCTTTTCCCCTCTCCCGCTTAATCCGCATTGCTTTTCTAATCCTTAATCCGCCTTTTCTAATCCGTCCTCTCTTTTCCAAATTTATTTCACCACATGGACCTTCTCCGTGCCGGTGGCGATATAGTCATACGTGTCCTGCCGCTCCTCCACCACGTCCATGATCCTGCTCGGGTTGCTCCCCGTCCCCGGCCATTCCATTGTCATGGAGCGCCGATCCTCCACCCAATAGGGCGTGAGCCGGTCGGGGCGGGTCACCAGCGTATAGCGATATTGCACGCTGCGCAGATTCATCTCCGGGGGAGAACGATGCTCCCCGCCGGCCGTCTCGGGGGGCGCGATCACCTTTTTCACGATACGGTCGAACTGCTCCGGATCGGGCGTGGAGATCAGTTCCAGCTTCACGCAACCCCTCGACTGATCCTGATCGTTGCAGGGCACCCGGCCGGCCAGCCGATATTGCTGCTTCCAGTCGACGGTATCGTCATAGACCGGCACGTTGGCCTGGCGTTTCAAGTCGTACAGGGTGCCGGTCTGCAGCGTTTTTCCGGCCCAAAAGGCGACCAGATTCCACCATTCCTGCCGGGCGATGTGGTCAAGGGTTTTGGGATCCGACAGAAGGTCAATGGCCCCGTGGGCGTTCGACGACAGCTCAAAGTTGCCCGCCAGGGCCTGCTTCAACGCGCCTGGCACGCCGTCCAAACCATCGACCCGCGTGACCGTCCCCTGGGCATCGACCGTCAGCACGGGGTGCGCCAGCAGACCCGGCGCCCCCTCCAGAAACATTTTGAGCGTGTCATCCCCCTCCAGCGTCGTTTCGTCGCACAGCACCCGGATGCCGTTCTCGGCGCTTTCCGTATGCAGTTGGCACCGGACTTCGACGCTCTTCGTCATCGCCACTTTGTCGATCGACTGGCTTTTTGTGATGAACGACCGGACGTTCGCCACCATTCCCGGGGGCCAGTCGAAATGCAATGGGACGGCTTCGTGGGTGTCGATTTGCGATGGCTTCAGGTCGTAGATCGATCGCAGCGTGCATCCCGCCGGCAATAGCACGATGCACAGGATCAGCAGATGGCCCAATCGGCCTCTCGCCTTGCAGGGGCGACCCATTGGGTCGCCCACGCATTCGTGATTCCATCCGCCCATCATTCAACCCCCTGCCTGACCAGGATCGGCGCATAGACAGACAGAAACAGCCCAAACGCGACGATCCAGAACGCCTGGGACAGCCCGATCCAGAGCGCAAAATGGGAGGGATTCGCCAATGGGAAGAGCACCCGGACGATCGCCGCGATGAACAACGCGCCACACATCCAGAACACTCCCTCCGGCGGATTGAGCACGTTCCGGCCCGTGTGGCCAAGCGACACGCGCGCCATCATGCCGAGCGTCATCATCCCGATGCCGCCGACCGTAAACGCGTGCACCGCCAGATACGGCGAAAGACCGAGGACGACCGCCGCAACCTTGAGCGCGAATCCAATGATCAACGACCCGTACGCCAGATAGAGGACCCACAACAACGGCGTCCTCCAGATGCCGGGCGTATGCCACCCCGCGAGCCTGATCGTGTGCAGCACAACAAGCAGCCCGGCCAGCAGCGCCGCCAGCGCCCCGTTGGGATTCGCAAGATCGGCGATGGCGAAGAGTAGGAAAAAACCGAGGCTGGAATAGTCGACCCATCGCCGGTTCTTCAGGTGAACGGGAGCGCCCGCGCCCCGCTCGATAAAGGTCGGGATCACCCTCCTCGCCATTTTGAAGACGAGCGCAAGAATCAGATACAGGCCGGAGTAGAGCCCCAGAGAGACGCCGTTCGGCAGCAGATGAAGCGCGCCCAGATAGAAGGTCAGATTGCCGGCCAGCAGCAGCGTCAGGATCGACAGAATGCCCAGCTGTTCCCATTGCCCCGCCTGCGCAACCGGCCGCGCCGCGCTCACAAGCAACGCAAGGATGAAGAGCGCGTCCGCGGCGGCCGCGAGCGGTAGCAGCGCCGCTCCGCCGAGCAGAAGGATGATCCGACCCGCCGCCCAGAGAAGAAACAGCAGGAGGAGCGGCGCGCCGGACGGCGTCGGCCGATCGGTCCAATTCCTGATCGCGGTCAGCAGAAAGCCGGCGATCACGGCCATGGTATAGCCGTAGATCATTTCGTGCGCATGCCACGTCATGGGCGTCAGCCCACCGAGCCGGAGAGGCCAGCCAAACAGATAGACCCCCATCCAGATGAAGACCGAAAGAACCGCATATCCCGCGGCCCCTAGAAAAAACGGGCGGAATCCCAACTCAAGAAACGCCCACGTCCCCTCGGCCTTCCGGGTCTCGATTGTGATCAACTTCGCCATCGGAATCATCGCACGCTGACAACTGCAGTTTGGGCGAGCAGCCGCTCGCCCCTACAGGCGTTTTCCCTTGTACAATTAACATTCACTGCGTATCCCGATGGATCATCCGATTCAACGCCATGTACGGGCGGGTTTCAAACCCGCCCCTACAGACGTCTTCCCATGTACTATTCACGTTACTGGGGCGATGCGGCGCATCGCCCCTACCCATCAAACAACGTCGGTCCCTTTGGCGGCACGGCGGGCGCAATACAGTCGGGACGATTGACCGTGGGATCGTTGATCAGCTTGGAGACGGCGTAGGCCTCCAGCTCCTCCTCCGGATAGGGCCTCAGCGCCGCGACGAGATGCTTCGCCTCCGCCTTCGGATCGAGCCACA
>DATJYI010000070.1:0-8300 GCA_035499635.1 Nitrospiria bacterium
GAGCGGGACCGCCAGATTGACCGACTGACCACGGATGAGGAGGTCGAACGGGCCATGAACACGCCCCCCCAGACGACCCGGGCCAAGGTCCGCGGCGACTTCATCAAATTTGCCAAGGAGCGCAATCGGTCATACACGGTCGACTGGACGTATCTGAAGCTCAACGGCTATTGGGAAGAAACCATTCTCTGCATGGATCCGTTCGCGTCCACCAACAAGCGGGTGGACGAACTGATTTCGGCCTCCCGGTGAGACGGTGAGGGATTCCGGTCGCGTGGCGCAGCGGATGCTCCTTGGGGTGGCGTGTGTCCTGGCCGCCGGAGCCGTGAACGGGCATGCGTTGGCCGGGGACGCGTCTCCGAAGACCGTGTCGAAGACCGGACCTGCAGTCGAGCCACGCGTAGGGTTCGCCCCCTCTGTATTGAAAGGGCGGCAGGGCGATGTGGTCACGCTCACCGTGACGCTGCCGACCGCGGATCCCGGGCCTGGCGGCAGCCCTGAACCGCCCTCGGGCCGGCTGGCCGGCCATGACGTGCCCTTCTTCCGCATGGGCGGATCCGATCGGTACGGCGCGCTGGTGGGATTCGACATCGAGGCGCCGACCGGCAAGCAAACGTTGACGGTGACGGTTGGGGAACGGACGGTGGCCACGGTGCCGGTGGTCATCGCCGCGCAACACTTTCCCACTCAGACCCTGACCGTGCCGGACGAGATGGTGCATCTGGATGCGGCGGCGCTGGCGCGCGCCAAACGGGAGCAGCAGGAAGTACTCGATTCGATGGCGCCCGTGTCACCCACGCGCTGGTGGTCTGGGCCGTTTGTGCTGCCGACGGACGGTGCTGTGATGGGCAGCTTCGGCAAACGCCGGATCATCAACGGCGAACCGCGCAATCCCCATTCCGGCGAAGATTTTGCCGCTCCTGAAGGCAGCCGCGTGCTGGCCTCCAACAACGGGGTGGTCTCGCTGATCGGCGATCATTTCTTCAGCGGCCATAGCATCTTTATCGATCACGGCGACGGGCTGTATACGATGTACTTTCATCTGTCCAAGGTGTTGGTGACGCCGGGGCAACAAGTCCGGAAAGGGGAGATTATCGGACTTGTCGGATCAAGCGGCCGTGCCACGGGGCCGCATCTGCATTGGGGCGCCCGCTTGAACGGGGCCCGCATCAATCCCATCGAACTGACCCATCTCGCGTTTAAGTAGAAGATCTGCTCCTCGCGTATCTGTCCATTGTGTCTCCCGTGTCCAACAATCATGGTGGGCGGGGGGAGATAAAGTCTCCCCCCGCCTATCAATAACAGGGAGGAGATCGCGTCGCCTCAGTTGTTCCGCGTCGCGTCGATTGGATCGGGGGGAGAGATCCTCAACTCCCCCCCCGGCCCCCCATCGGAAGTACACCCCTGACTCTCATTTGCCCGGATCGCCGAGGGCGGCTATACTTTTTTTATCAGGACTGAGCGGAGGGCGGACCGATGGCACAACCAGTTCCGCATCATCATTCCCTGCGCCGGTTGTTCCGAACGCTGACGGAGCGCAGCTTTCTCGAGCGACTGGGCTGGCCCGATTGGGGCATCGTCGGCTACGTCAGCGACCTGCTGACGAACTGCGTGCACGCGGACCAGTTCTATCCATTGCAGGAGACGACGGGGCGGCGGCTGGTGAATCTGACGGAGATGTTGCAGGAGGCGGAGGTGTGTGCGCAGAACAGTCCGCCGGAGCGGGAACGGGACGTGCACCGGCACATCGGCGATTATACGCTGGTGATGATGGGGTTGTTCCCCGAGGGCGTCCACGGAGGGCGGACCCTCGTGATCGGCCGGCCGGACGCCCTGCTGGATTACGTCAAGGTGGGGAAACGGGCCTACAGGATGGCGGCGGAAACCACCGAGGAGTCCACGGTCGATCCGGCCGCACGGCGGTCGTTGGCGTCGCTCTTCCGCCAGCTCTCCGTGAAGTTTGAAGTCTGTGTCCTTGGACTCGGGTATGTCAGGCAGGAGTTGGACGAGATGGGGGCGTCGCATGATCCCCGGCTGCGCCGGTTGTCGCCGAATTAAATCCGTACGTGCGGGCAGGTCGGTCGCGGATGCGACGATCCGGCCGGACACAGACGTATCGTCCCGCAGGATGCAGACGGATCAGAGCAGATGTTCGTTGATGGTGATGGGCGTCTGAGCCCGGAGGTTGGCGATGAAGGCCATGACCGCCCGCTCTTCCTTCTGCTGCTGGACGGCTTCGGGTGATTGGGCGACGGGGGGCTGCTGTGGCGCGTTTTTGTCTGTAGGCTGTGGTGCCGGCGGCGCGGGAGAGGGGGGCGATTGCTCCTGCGGCAGCAACGCGGTGGAGGCGCGGACGGCGGCACGGGCCTTGTCGGTCAACAATTCCAACCGTTGAGCCTCTTCGAATCGCTGGGGGGTCCAGTGATTCCTCAACAACGTCTGCTCATAGACGGTCGGATCAAATTGTCCCGCGCGTTGAAAGGCGGGAATTTTGATCAATTCGGCGGTCAGCTCCTCATCCGTAACCGCTACGCCGAGCCGCTTGGCCGTCAGCCGCCAGAGTTGATCATCGATCAATTGGTTGATCACCGCATGCTTGAGGTCAAGCTGTTTGACCAGCTCGGGCGTGAATTGGTCCTTGAAGATATTTTGATACTGCTCGTAGGTCCGACGGTAGGCGTCCTCGTACTCCTGCAGAGTGATGGGCACGCCCGCGACCGTGGCCACCGTGCGGTTGGACGACGGCTTAAACCCGATCCAGCCCATCGAGACGATGAAGATGACGATGATGGTGCCGAAAATAGTGCGCAGCACCCAGGGATTTTCGACGGCGCGTTGCCGGATGAACCGAATCATATCAAAATGATACGGCACGCCGGCGGATGAATGCAACCGGTGTCGAGAAACATGAAACATAATGATCCGGTGATGTGCAGGGGGAGCTTCAAGAGGGTCGGTGAGATGGATTGACCTCGTTGCTTGCGTGCTTCCGGACGCTGTATTATAATGATATTCTGTGAATGCCGGAGAAGCGACTTCCAGTACGGCGTCGATCGGTGACGCGGCGCCGGAGGGTGGGCCACGGTCGCCAGAGCAGGTGGAACAACCCGCCACGGCTTCTCAACCAGCCTCAGCATTCGGCGGTGGAACACGCCTCTTCGATTTGAAAGCCGACTATCTTCCGCGCCTGGTCGCCCGCATCATCGATCTGCTGGCTGCGGCGGCACTGGCCCACATGGCCAAGCCGGTGGGATTTTTCGCCGGCCTCACCTATCTGCTGATCGCCGATGGCGTGATGCCGGGCCGGAGCTTGGGAAAGGCCGTGATCGGGCTCCGGGTAGTCGCCGCCGACGGCAGGCCGGCCGGACTGCGCGAGTCGATTTTGCGCAATCTTCCGTTCGGCGTGGCGATGTTGCTGGCGGCCATCCCGTGGGTCGGGTGGCTGCTGGCCGTGGCCGTCGTCGTGCTGGAGGGCTTGCTGGTGGTCGGGAACGATCGGGGGCGCCGACTCGGCGATGAGGCGGCTCAGACGCATGTCGTGAATGCGCGCAGCGAGCGCAGCATCGACTGGTAATTCGGAATGCGGGAACAAAGAACAGAGGCTCTTTTCTCCAATCGTGTCGATGCGTCCCAGCCCGGACGGGCGGGTCGCGTCAACGCTCAACGAGTGCGGGGTGTTCCGTGGGATTGATGGATCAGGCGTTAGGCTGGTTTTCGCAGGATTTGGCGATCGATTTGGGCACGGCCAACACCCTCGTGTACGTGCGGGGGCGCGGCATCGTGCTGGACGAGCCCTCGGTGGTGGCCGTGGAAAAACGAACAGGGCGGATCCTGGCGGTGGGCGCCGAGGCGAAGCGGATGCTGGGGCGCACCCCGGGCAACATTGTCGCGATCCGTCCCATGCGCGACGGCGTCATCGCCGATTTCGAAGTGGCCGAAAAGATGTTGAGCCATTTTATCAACAAGGCGCACAATCGCACGACATTCGTGCGGCCGCGGGTCGTGATCTGTGTGCCGTCCAAGATCACCCAGGTGGAGCAACGGGCGGTGCGCGATTCCGCCGAGCTGGCCGGGGCCCGCGAGGTCTACATGATTGAGGAGCCAATCGCCGCGGCCATCGGGGCGGGGCTGCCGATCGCCGAACCGTACGGCAACATGGTGGTCGACGTGGGAGGCGGCACGACCGATGTGGCGGTCATCTCGCTGGCCGGTATCGTCTACAGCGAATCGGTGAAGGTCGCCGGCGACAAGATGGACGATGCCATCTCGGGGTACATCAAACGCAAGTACAATCTGCTGATCGGCGACCACATGGCCGAGATGGTCAAGCTGGAGATCGGCTCGGCCTATCCGCTGGATGAGCGGAAGACGATCATCATCAAGGGACGCGATCTGATCTCGGGCATTCCCAAGACGTTGACCATCGATGATGCGGAAATCCGCGAAGCGCTGGCTGAACCGATCAGCGCGATCGTCAATGCCATCAAGGTCGCGCTGGAAAACACCCCGCCCGAGCTGGCCGGCGACATCATCGACCGGGGCATTGTGCTGACCGGCGGCGGCTCGCTGTTGCGGGGGCTCGACATCCGCTTGCGCGAGGAGACCAATCTGCCGATCATCACGGTGGATAATCCGTTGACCACGGTGGTTCTGGGCACGGGCAAGGCACTGGAAGAACTGGAGTTATTGAAGAAAGTTTCGATCCAGACCTGACGCATGCGCTGGTCGTGGCTTACCCGAACGCGGGGGTTGGCGGTCCTGGCGGGCGTGGCCTTCCTGTTGATCCTCTTTTCCCCTCAGATTCAGCGTCGTCCCCTGATGATCATTGAGCAGCCATTGTTGCTCATTGAGTCGTGGCTCCAACGCGCCATCGGAGGAATACGGACGGCTGCAAGCGACTGGACGGACCGGTACGTGGACCTGTGGAATCTCGGCGATGAGAACCGCCGATTGAGGGATCAAGTCGCCCGCCTGGAGCAGGAAGTCGCCCACCTTCAAGAGCAACTTGGTGCCGCCGGACGGCGCGATGACCTGGACGCCTTTGGGAAGACGTTCACGGATCTGGCGATGGTGGCCGACGTCATCGGGCGCGATCCCACCAACTGGTATCAGAGCGTGGTCATCAATCGGGGCCAAAGGGACGGCGTCAAGATGGACATGGGGGTCGCCGTGCAGGACGGCGTGGTCGGCCGGGTCGTCAAAGTGATGCCCAAAACCGCCGTGGTGCTGCTGGTGTCCGATCGAAACAGCGTGGTGCCCGGCCTGATCCAGCGCGGCCGTGACGAAGGGTTGATCGAGGGGGTCGGCGGGAAGCGACTCCGGATGAAGTATGTGTCCACCCTGGCGTCGGTCCAGGTCGGGGATCTGGTCATCACATCAGGGTTGGCCGGCACGTTTCCAAAGGAGCTGCGAATCGGCACCGTCAGCGCGATCGAACGGATGCCGGACGCCATCAGTCAGGAGTTGATGCTCACACCGGCTGTTGATCTCGACCGGTTGGAGGAGGTGCTGGTGCTTCCCCTGATGGATGTGGAGACGGAAACCGTCCGGTGAACGCGCTGACCGTGATCGTCCTGTGCCTGCTCATCGTGCCGCTGCAGATGCAGGTGACCGGCCTGATCGCCGTGGCGGGCATTCGTCCCGATCTGCCCGGAGTGGTCGTATACGGTATCGGGCTGCTGGGAGGGCCCTGGACGGGGGGCGCCGCCGGGCTGCTGGTCGGATTGCTGGTTGACCGGTTCAGCGGCGGCTTGGTCGGCCCCCAATTGATCGCCAAACTCTGCATCGGCCTGGTCGGCGGCGTGTTGGGCCGGCGGCTCCTGCTGGCCAACGCCACCACGCACGGCGCCATTTGCTTTGCGCTCTTCCTCCTGCAGGGCGTGTGGATGACCATCACGATCTGGTGGCGCACGGGTGAGGGTTGGCGGGAACTCTATCTGACAGCCGTTCCGGAGGCGTGTTATACTGCTGTTATCGTCATGATCGGCCTCTGGGTATTGCGGAGGCGGATGGGCGAGCGTACGGAGCGGCTCACGCTGCTGGTTGATCGATGAGTTACATCTCGCCCCCCCAGGATCAGGTCAAGGCGCTTCATGACCGCCTGCTCTGGATGGCGGTGATTCTGTGCGGCATTGTGGCCCTGCTGGTCGTCCGGCTCTGGGGGCTGCAGGTCTGGTACGGCGATTACTACCACCAGCTCTCCGAACAAAACCGCTTGCGCCACGTCCCGATTCAGGCACCTCGCGGACTGATCTATGACCGCGCGGGACGACTCTTGGTGACGAACGTGCCCAGCCTGAATCTCTATGTGGTTGAAGAGGATATGTCCGATCCGTCCGCCACGATCGCGGAAATCAGCCGCACCCTGGGGTTGACGGAGGATGAGGTCCGGGACCGGATCAATAAACGTCGCGAGTCGGCCTATACGCCCGTCCTGATCAAACAGGGGCTCACGTTGAGCGAAGCGGCGAGGCTGGAGACCCACCGCTTGAGCCTGTCGGGGTTGAAAATTGAAGTGGAGGCGAGGCGCCGCTATCTGTACGGTCCGATGGCTTCCCATCTGCTGGGGTATGTCGGAGAAGTGACGGCCGAACAGCTGGACGCTGCCAAGGATGACTCATTGTCGCCGGGCGCCATCATCGGGCAATCGGGGCTGGAATCAAGCTATGATCACTGGCTGCGCGGCCGTGACGGCATGAAGCGTGTGGAAGTGGACGCATTGGGCCACGAACGGCGGGTGGTCGACGCGGTGGAACCGGTTCGGGGCGACGATCTCTACCTGACCATCGACATGGAGCTGCAACGGGTGGCGGAGGAGGCGTTGGGGGATCGGGCCGGTGCGGTGGTGGCGGTCGATCCGAATTCCGGCGACGTGCTGGCCATGGTCAGCCATCCGTCCGTCGACCCCAATCTCCTCTCCGGCAACATGAGCACGGCCGAATGGACGAAGCTCGTGAACGATTCCGAACATCCGCTGACCAACCGGGTGATTCAGGGGGTCTACCCGCCGGGTTCGGTTTTTAAAATTCCGGTGGCGGCCGCGGCGCTGGAGTCGCACCAGATCCGGCCTGAAGATCATCTCTTCTGCCAGGGCGGCTTGCAATTCGGCCGGCGTTATTTCCATGACTGGAAAGCGGGGGGGCACGGCGACATCGCCATGAATGATGCCATTGCCCAGTCATGCGACGTCTATTTCTATCGGCTGGGATCGGAGATGGGCGTCGACACGATCGCCAAATACGCAACCGAGTTCGGGTTGGGACAGCCCACCGGCATTGCGCTGTCGTCGGAACGGCACGGCATCGTGCCGTCCACCGACTGGAAAGTCAAGGCGATGGGCGAACCGTGGTATCCGGGCGAGACGCTGTCGGTCGCCATCGGCCAGGGCTACGTGGGCGTGACGCCGTTGCAGATGGCCGATCTGATCGCGACGGTGGCCAGCGGCGGCCGTCGCTACCAGCCCCACCTGGTCAAGGCGATGCAGGATCGCGACAGCGGACGGTTGGAGGCGTTTCCGCCGACACGGCTGGCCGACGCGGCGGTGAGCGCGAAGACGTTTCGCATCCTGCGAACAGCCCTGACCGCGGTGGTGGAGGGCGAGCACGGCACGGGTGGTGCCGCCCGATCGAAACTGGTCTCAATCGCCGGCAAAACGGGAACGGCGCAGGTGGTGGGAAGCGCCAATGCCGGTCAGGTCAAAGCGCCCACTGGGTTTGAAGATCACGCCTGGTTTGTGGCGTTTGCTCCGGTTGAGTCGCCCGAAATCGCCATCGCCGTGTTGGTGGAGCACGGGGGGCACGGCGGCTCGGCGGCTGCACCGGTGGCCAAACAGATGATCGAGCACTATCTACGGCCCGAGCCGTCAACCCCCGGGTCGGCGCCGCCCGGTGAAGTGACCGACACCAAACCGGCCAAGAAGCCGATGAGGGGATGACCGTGTCGCTGCCGCGCATGATCAGCGACCGGCGGGTGCCGACGAATTTTGACTGGAGGCTGGTGGCGGCGACGTCGGCGATTTTGCTGATCGGGCTGGTCAGCCTGTACAGCGTGGCCGGCGGCGGAACGACCCCGATCTATCAGCGGCAATTTTACTGGATGTTGCTCGGCTGGGCGACGTTCGGTCTTATGACCGTGGTCGATTACCGGGTCCTGGCCCGCTACGCGTATGTCGGCTACGGCGTGGTCATGCTCCTGCTCATGCTGGTGCTGGTCGTGGGGCGGTCCAGTCAAGGCGCGCAACGGTGGCTCAGCGTGGGCGGGTTGTCCATCCAGCCGTCCGAGTTGGCCAAGCTGGCTGTGTT
>DATJYI010000071.1:0-3043 GCA_035499635.1 Nitrospiria bacterium
CACAGTCGGTCATCGGTCAGATGATGTCTGATCGGAGTGATCTTCTCAGCCTCGCCCGACGGGTGCTGGAACTGGAAGCCAAAGCCGTGCACTCTCTGGCTTCCCGCTTGAATGACCAGTTTCTCAAGGCGATCGATGTGCTGGTCAAGTGCAAGGGACGGGTGGTAGTCACCGGCATGGGCAAATCGGGGATCATCGGAAAGAAGCTCGCCTCCACGCTCGCCAGCACCGGCACGCCCGCATTGTTTCTCCATCCGGCCGAAGGGATTCACGGCGACCTGGGCATGCTGGGGGGCAACGACGTGGTGATCGCCCTGTCCAACAGCGGCGAAACGGACGAACTGGTCAAGATTCTCCCGATGATCAAGCGGCTCAAGGCGCCGCTCATCTGTCTGACCGGCAACGTGTCATCAACCCTGGCCAAATACAGCGACGTCGTTCTGGACGTGTCCGTGACCGAAGAAGCCGGCCCGCTCGACGTCGTGCCCACCTCAAGCACAACCGCCGCGATGGCAATGGGCGATGCGCTGGCCGTGGCGCTCATGGAGCGTCGCGGCTTCAAGTCGGAGGATTTCGCGCTGCTCCATCCCGGCGGCGCCCTGGGCCGGCGGCTGCTGCTGCGGGTGGAGGACGCCATGCACGTGGGTGATGCCATTCCCCGCGTCGGGCCGTCGACGCCCATGAAGGACGTCATCCTTGAAATGACTTCAAAAAAACTGGGATGCACAACCGTCTGCGGGCCGGCCGGCCGGCTGGCGGGGATCGTCACCGATGGCGACCTGCGCCGGCTGTTGCAGCGATCACCGGACGGCGCCCTCGCCCTGACCGCAGCGGACGTGATGACCGCCAAGCCCAAGACGATCACCCGCGACGCCCTGGCCGCCAAGGCCGTGCAGGTGATGGAAGAACATTCGATCCTGGTGTTGGTGGTGACCGATCGGAAGCAACAAGTTGAGGGCATTCTCCATCTCCATGATCTGTTGAAATTAGGCGTCGTGTAGCATGGCGCCGGTTGTGTTCACATTCGGCGGGCCCGGCGCGCCGCCCCGCGCGCTACTGAACCGGGCCCGTCCGATCCGGCTGCTCCTGCTCGACGTGGACGGCGTGCTGACCGACGGCCGGATTGTGTATGATGCCGATGGGCGGGAATCCAAGGCGTTTCACATCCATGACGGCTTCGGCATCAATCAACTCCGCGCATCGGGGTGTCTGGTCGGATTTTTAAGCGGTCGGGCGTCATCTGCCGTTGAGCGGCGGGCCAAGGAACTGGACGTGACGATCGTTCATCAGGGCGTCGGGGACAAATTGCCTGTCTATGAACAGCTCCTGGCCGAACACCGGCTGCAGGATCACGAAATCGCCTATGTGGGAGACGATCTACCCGATCTGCCCGTACTGGCGCGTGCGGGATTGGCCGTCGCCGTCTCGTCGGCGGTGCCCGAAGTCCGCAGGGCCGTTCATTGGATCACCGGCCGTCCAGGCGGTGGGGGAGCCGTGAGGGAGGTGACGGACCTGCTGCTGCTGGCCGGACGCCGCGCTCCAATGCGAAAGCGCATCGTCTGAGGCACAGGCCCCCCGATCCGACGGACAGCCTTCACCTGACGAATTCCATTCCATGGATCAGCTTCTCAATCTGCCGAATCTGCTGACGGGCATCCGTCTGGCCTGCATTCCCGTGTTGGTCGGCCTCTTTTACGTGCCCATCGAGCACCATCAACGGCTGGCCGCCCTGACGTTTCTGATCGCCTCGGCCACGGATATTGTCGATGGGTATCTGGCCAGGCGCCGCTCGCAAATTACCAATCTGGGCAAACTCCTCGACCCGGTGGCGGACAAGCTGCTCGTCATGGCAGCCCTGTTACTCCTTGTCGAAGCGGGCAAGCTGTGGGCCTGGGTGGCCATTCTGATCATCGGACGGGAGATCGCGGTGACCGGCCTGAGGGCCATGGCCTCCGCCCGGGGCCTGGTCATGGCGGCCGAAGGAATGGGAAAGTTCAAGATGCTCTTTCAAGTAATAGGAATAACCTTTTTATTTCTTGCTGATCCTTCGAATCATGGATTTCTTTGGATGGCCGGCGCCGGCGCACTGGCGGTCGCCGTGCTGCTGGCATTAATCTCGGGCGGACAATATGCCATCCGGGCAGGTCATCTGTTCATGAGCCCTCACAAAAGCGGGCCCTGAATACCAGGTGGCGCCTCTTCCTCCTCATCCGGCCGTTGCGGCAATAGGGCTTATCGCCGCCTTCGCGCTGGGCGCCATACCGTTTGGCGTGATCTGGTCCCTGGTCATCGCCGGAGTAGATCCGAGGACAGCGGGCAGCAAAAACATCGGATTTACCAATGTGCTGCGCGTCTCGTCCCGTTGGGCCGCCGGCCTGACGTTGATCAGCGACGTGGGCAAGGGCGCCGCAGCCGTCTGGATTGTCCGGCATCTAAATGGAGGTTCGTATCCTGCCTGGGATTCCGCGGCTGTACTCTCCGCCGTCACCGGCCACATGTTCTCACCGGTTCTACGATTTCAGGGCGGTAAAGGAGTGGCAACGGCTCTAGGGGGTCTGTTGGTCGCCATGCCATGGGTGGGATTAATCATTTTGGCTGTTTGGGGGTTGGTTCTGGCGGTTTCTTCCTATGTGTCGCTGGCGTCAATTGTAGCCAGTCTCGTGTTACCGGTAACAATGGCATTGTTTACCTCAAATTGGATTGCCATTTCCTGTGGCACGATGCTGACGGTGTTGGTGATCGTCCGTCACAGTGAAAACATCAAAAGGTTACAGGCGGGGGTGGAGCATTCGATCAGGGGCTCAAAACCCCCAAAAACGGCTTGAGTCTGCATCTGTACAATTTAACATAATAGTCCTTATCCGACATTGTAGAGAAAACGAGGGTACAGGCGTTCTCATATCAATCCGCAGCTCATTCCATCGGACACAACTCATTCACCACGCCCCTCTTTCCGTAGTTGAGAGATATCGAATGACTCCGGCTCTTGCAGCCTCGATCCGATGAGAGGATAATAAGCCATCGAAATGGTCACATGGTTCCT
>DATJYI010000072.1:0-16680 GCA_035499635.1 Nitrospiria bacterium
GGGGTGGAAACGCCACACCGTCGTCCGTGTGGAGACCGACGGCTGAGACATCCAGCGGGTCAGGGTGAGCTTGGGAAGGAGCGGGCGGGCGCGTTGGTCAATAGAATTCCACCGTCCGCCGTGTTGACGCGCCGAACGGGCAACGATCGGGCGGGCGGGGCACGGCGCAGATAATATCGATAATACGTCAACACACGCTGCACATACTGTTGTGTTTCATCGATGGCCGGGATGCCACCAGCCGCTTCAACCCGCAACGCCCCGGCATTGTAAGCCGCCACGGCCAGCGGAATGTTCCCGTCAAATCGATCGAGCAGCTCGCGGAGATGGCGGACGCCGGCGAAGATATTGGCGGCCGGATCGAACGGGTTCTCCACCTCCAGCAGTTCGGCGGTCGCTGGCATCAGTTGCATGAGCCCTTGGGCCCCGGCCCGGGATACCGCAAAGGTGTCAAAATCCGATTCTGCCTTGATGACGGCTTTGATCAGGCCGACATCGACGCCATATTGTCGGGCGGCCTGCCCGACCAGCCGATCAAGGAGATGGGATGATACCGGCGACGAGGGAAGGGACCGGCTTCTGAGCCGTTCGGCATCGGTGGACCGCAACGGACGGAAGCGGGGATCGGTGGGCACATTGCTGAAATGCATGACCCCCTGCTCATCCACGAAATGATAGAGCAGTGTCGCCCCGGACGCTGTCGAGGGAATCGCCACCATCCATCCCACGCCCCCGACGAGCCCGGCGACCAGATACACCCCTCCCATGCGCAATACCCGGTTGCGCAGCATGCTCTAGAGGATAGCAACGGAAATAACGCTTGTCAAACAGGAACATCACGGAATACGGAACACAAAACGGCCATTTACCCCATGGCCGGCGCGAAAAAAACAGGGAGCAGACCGCGCTCCAAATTGACAAGCTCCATCGCAACCTTTTATACTTTTTCAACGTCCGCCGCGCCGGGACGTGGGACGCCATACCGGAGCGCGATGAGGGAGCCATGGGACGCGGGCCTTCAGATCCGTTTCGAGACCTCCTTTCGCTGCAGGAGCGCATGAATCAACTCTTTGAAGAAAGCGCCCGGCGCACGGGTCTGCGCCCGCACGGTGACCAGTGGACGCCTCTGGTCGACATTCTGGACACCGAGGAGGCCATCATTCTGACCGCCGAGGTCCCCGGGCTTGAGATCGGCGACATCTCCCTAGAAGTCACAAATCATTATTTGACGCTACGCGGTCAACGGCTGTTCCCCCACGGTGACGGCAACGTACACTATCACCAGCTGGAACGCGCGTATGGATCGTTCGAACGGCTGTTTCACCTGCCGGATGAAATCGACCAGGCCCGGATCAATGCGTCACTGCGCGACGGTGTGTTGAAGATCGTGCTGCCGAAGCAGCCCGCCCAGCACGCCTATACCATCCCCGTTCACACGCCGGAGCCGTAGCCCCGCCGCGCACACCGGCCTGCCCTCGTCGTTGCCATGCGCCCCGACCAACTGACCGTCAAAGCCCAGGAGGCCCTGCAGGCCGCGCAACTGACCGCCGAACGCCGGCGCCATCCACAGCTCGACGTCGAACATCTGTTGCTCGAGTTGGTCCGGCAACGTGACGGCCTGATCCCTGCGCTGCTCAAAAAACTGGGCGTCAGCCCGGACGCGCTCGCCGCCAAATTAGAAAGCGAGTTGGACCGGCTCCCGACCGTGTCCGGTCCCACTGCCCAACTGTCGCTCGCGCCAAGACTGGCTGCGCTTTTCGATCAGGCGGAACGCGAGGCGGACGGGTTGAAGGACGACTACATCAGCACCGAACACCTCCTGCTGGCGGCACTCGAAAGCGGTGGCCCCGCAGGTGCGTTGCTCAAGGCGCAGGGCGTTCAACGGGACGGCCTGCTCAAAACGCTGGCGGAATTGCGCGGCTCGCAGCGGGTGACCGACCAGAACCCCGAGGAAAAATACCAGGCTCTTGAGCGCTACGGCCGGGATCTGACGGCGCTCGCCCGTCGGGGCAAGCTGGATCCGGTGATCGGACGGGATGAAGAGATCCGCCGGGTCATTCAGGTGCTCTCCCGCCGGACCAAGAACAATCCGGTCCTCATCGGCGAGCCTGGCGTGGGGAAGACCGCAATTGCGGAAGGGCTGGCCCAGCGCGTTGTCGCCGGCGACGTGCCGGAGGGGCTTAAAAACCGGCGCGTGGTTGCGCTCGACATGGGTGCGCTGCTGGCCGGCGCCAAGTTCCGCGGGGAATTCGAGGAGCGGCTCAAAGCGGTCATCAAGGAAGTGGTCGATTCGCAGGGACAGATCATCCTGTTCATCGACGAACTGCACACCCTGATCGGCGCGGGGAAGGCGGAGGGCGCGATCGACGCCTCCAACATGCTCAAGCCGGCGCTCGCGCGCGGCGAACTCCGCTGCGTGGGTGCCACCACGCTGAACGAATACCGCCTGCACATCGAAAAGGACGCCGCCCTGGAACGTCGCTTCCAGCCCGTGATGGTCAAGGAACCCGATGTTGAAGAGACGATTTCGATCCTGCGCGGCCTGAAGGAGCGGTACGAAGTGCATCACGGCGTGCGCATCCACGACGCGGCGTTGATCGCAGCCGCTACGCTCTCGCATCGTTATATTTCAGACCGGTTTCTGCCCGACAAGGCGATCGACCTGATCGATGAGGCGGCGGCGAAGCTCCGGATGGAGATCGACAGCATGCCGTCTGAATTGGACGAGATCGAACGGCGGATCCGGCAGCTGGAGATCGAGCGGCAGGCCATGACCAAGGAGACCGCGGCCTACGCGAAGGAACGCATGACCAAGCTTGCCAAAGAGCTGAGCGATTTGCAGGAGCGATCCAAGGGGCTCAAACTCCAGTGGCAGAGGGAGCGGGAGGCGATCCAGTCCATACGTGAATTGAAGAGCCGCATCGAACAGACCAAAATCGAGGCGGAGCGCGCCGAGCGGGAGGCGGACCTCGCCAAGGCGGCCGAGCTGCGGTACGGCCGTTTGAACGAACTGACCAGGGAGCTGGAGACCAAGAATCAGCAGTTGCACGAGCTGCAGAAGGATCGTCGCTTGCTCAAGGAAGAGGTGGACGCCGAGGATATTGCCAAAATTGTGTCCAAGTGGACCGGCGTCCAGGTGTCCAGGCTGCTGGAGGGAGACCTGCAAAAACTCATCCATATGGAGGAGCGTCTGAAAGCCAGGGTCGTCGGGCAGGACGAGGCTGTTGCCGCGGTGTCGACTGCGGTTCGCAGAGCCAGGGCGGGGATCCAGGATCCGAATCGACCGCTGGGCTCCTTTCTCTTTCTCGGTCCGACCGGCGTCGGCAAGACCGAGCTGGCCAGGGCGCTGGCCGAGTTCCTGTTCGATCATGAACAGGCCATGATCCGGATTGATATGTCGGAATATATGGAAAAACATGCGGTGGCGCGATTGATCGGTTCACCGCCGGGCTATGTCGGATTCGAAGAGGGCGGCCAGCTCACCGAAGCGGTGCGGCGCAAACCCTACTCCGTCATCCTCTTCGACGAAATCGAAAAGGCCCATCCGGACGTCTTCAACCTACTGTTACAGGTCCTGGATGACGGCCGGCTGACCGACAGCCACGGCCGGACAGTGAATTTTAAGAATACGGCAATCATCATGACCTCGAACATCGCCAGCCAAGACATTCAAGAGCTCTCGGGCCGTGATGAGGCCACGCTCCACGCCAAGGTCATGGCGGCGCTGCGCGTTAACTTCCGCCCGGAATTTCTGAACCGCATCGATGACATCGTGGTCTTCCATTCGCTCACTCCCGACCAGCTGCGTGCCATTGTGGAGATCCAGCTCCAGCGCGTCCGAGAACGACTGGACGAGAAACGGATCCGTCTGCACATGACCGACGCGGCAAAGGATTTGCTCGCGCGGGAAGGGTACGATCCGGTCTTCGGCGCCAGACCGCTGAAGCGGGTCATCCAACGCGACCTGCTCAATCCGCTGTCGATCCGCCTGCTGGACGGCACGTGCACGGAGGGCGACACCGTCACTGTCGACGTCCAAAACGGCTCGCTGCATTTTTCTGCCGGCGACCCGTCACAGTCAGCGTCCCCATCCAAGTCCCCGCCCAAAGCGTCTACCAAACCCTCGCCCAAAAACTCGGCCACACACTCAGATTGACACGCCTGATGCGTCTGTGCTAACAGTAACCCGCGCGGCGCCATAGACGCCCACCATGGCCCGCAAGAGGCAGACCACTCCTCGCGCGGGAACGGACACAACGCCTCACTGTTCACCACCGACCAACCGGCACACATCCAGCGATGGCGTCCATTCACGTCATTCTCATCAGTGATGAACACGCCTTGATTCAGGGCGTGCGCGACCGGTTTACCCATGCGGCTAAGGTGACCGTCATGCACCGGTTAAGGCGGCGCCTGCCTCCGGCATCGCTCAACGACGGCCCCGTACTCATTCTGGTGGAGTTGCTGCACGCCTCCGCATCGGTGCTGGCAAAGTTGCTGCGTACCGCCCATCACGGCTCATCACCATGCGTGGTCATCGGCACTTCCGATCAACTTCTCCACGCCTGCGACCGCCTGCGTTCGCTTCTGAGCGAGAACGGCCAGGAGGCGCCGGCATCAACCGGGGCGTTGCACGGTTCGAATGGAAGCGGCTTGGAGAAAACCTTCCGCCACAACGGGCTTGAGTTGTCGCTCAGCGACTTCATGGAACGGAAATTCCACGAATTTGTCAGAAAAATCAAGCTGAGCGGCGGGAAAAACCTCTTTCAACTGCTGCGGCACGAATTTGAGAAACCCCTCATCACACTCACCCTCAAGGAAACCAAGCACAATCAGGTTCAAGCCGCCGAATTGCTGGGCATGAATCGCAACACCCTCAGAAAAAAAATCAAAGAATTCAAGATACCCGTCAAGCGCTCATGATGGTCGACACACACGTGCTGGCCGGGCCGTTTAACACACGACAGATGACGTCCGCTGCCTGTGACAATCCGAAACGTACCGCTGGTGTGTGAGAATAGGTGCTGTCAGAAACGGCCTTCGCTCGAGCAGTGACCAATTCGTTGATCTGTGAATCGCATTCAGTATGCCGGTGAGTTTTTTCTCCGGCGAGTCGGCGTTTTTCCCTTGACAACATCCAGTGTGACTGCTATTCTACGGCCGTTTTCCAGCCGTTCTTGACGATGTTCACTCCGACAACGACTGCGTGTAGAGGAATTTTTATTTTCAGAAGGACCGCCCCATGACAAAAGCCGAACTGGTCAAACGAATTGCTTCCACTGCGTCCATTCCCGATGTCACCGCCGCCAAAGCCTTGACCGCCACCTTGGATGGCATCACCGGGGCGCTCAAACGCGGTCAAAAAGTGGCACTTGTTGGATTTGGCACCTTTTCCGTGGCCAAACGGCAGGCCCGAAACGGACGCAACCCCCGTACGGGCCAGTCGATTAAAATCCCTGCCGCACGAGTCCCCCGTTTCAGCCCGGGCAAAGATTTGAAAAACGCCATTCGGTAACACCCCCAGTTTGTTCATTGTGCCTCTGCGCGTCGTTCCGGAACCATGGTTCAGGCCGAAGCTTGCTTGACAAGGGGAAGAAGGTTCGGCTAGGATTTTCGACGATTAGGCGCGTAGCTCAGGGGTAGAGCGCTACCTTGACACGGTAGAGGTCGGCGGTTCGAGACCGCCCGTGCCTACCAGGCTTTGTTCACGGGACTGCCCGCCAGTACCCGCACGAGAGGGAGGAAGAGTCGGCGCATAAACCGCTCAGGCGCTTTGGGACCGGCCACCGGGATCATCCCCAGCCGTTGCACTGATCATAGCGGTCCCACACAACCCTGAGTGCTCGACTCATGTGCGATCGTTGATCATGTCATCTACCCGCCAGCGCTCATCACAGCATGCGCAGGACCAGATCCGCATCACGATCAGCAACCGCCGGATGCCACAAACCCTGACCTGCCCCCGCGGCATCACGGGCGATGAACTCTTGTCCCGCGCCGCGGCACCGGAGGGGTCTTCCTCAACCCCATTCGCTCCCTTTGCCATGAAGGTCGACGGCAGACCGATGGACCTGCACGCGTCGCTGCAGCACGACGCCACAGTGGAATGGCTCACCTTCGACACACCGGACGGCAAAGAAGTCTACCGGCACAGTTCAGCCCACATCCTGGCGCAGGCCGTCAAGCGGCTGTTCCCCGGGGCCAAGCTCGCCATCGGGCCGCCCATCGAAGATGGCTTCTACTATGACATCGAATATGAGCGGCCGTTCACCCCAGACGATCTCGCCAAGCTGGAATCCGTCATCGTGGAGATCATCAAGGCCGATCTGCCCATTGCACGGCATGAGATTCCCAGCACCGAGGCGGAGCAATTATTTACCACCCGCCGTGAACCTTATAAAGTCGAATTGATCCGGGACTTTCAGGTGCCGACGGTCAGCTATTACGAACAGGGGGATTTCATCGACCTGTGTGAAGGACCGCACTTGCCGAGCACCGGACGGATGGGTGCGGTGAAGCTGTTGTCGGTCGCCGGCGCCTACTGGCGTGGTGATGAAAAAAACCGAATGCTCCAGCGCATTTACGGCACCTCCTTCCCCACCGCCGATGCGCTGCAGACGCACCTCACGCGCCTGGAGCAGCTCAAGCAGCGCGACCACCGCAAACTGGGGCGCGAGCTCGACCTTTTCAGCATTCAGGAGACGGTCGGACCGGGCCTGATCCTCTGGCATCCGAAAGGCGCGGCTGTCCGGCAACAAATCGAAGCATTCTGGAAGCGTCTCCACGAGGAGCACGGCTATCAGTTTGTCTACACCCCGCATGTCGCCCGCCTGGATCTCTGGAAGACCAGCGGTCACGTCGATTTCTACCGCGACAATATGTTCCCGTCGATGGAGATCGAAGGCGCCGAATACGAGTTGAAGCCGATGAACTGCCCATTCCATCTGCTCATCTACCAGTCCCATTTGCGTAGCTACCGCGATCTGCCGATTCGCTTCACCGAACTCGGGACGGTCTACCGCTACGAACGCTCCGGCGTCCTTCACGGTCTGCTTCGGGTGCGCGGCTTCACGCAGGACGACGCCCACATCTTCTGCCGGGCCGACCAGGTCGAAGGGGAGATCAGCCGCGTGCTCGAATTGACCACCACCCTGCTCGGCGCGTTCGGGTTTCACGATTACGATATCTACCTGTCCACCCGGCCGGCCCAGTACGTCGGCACCCTGGAGCACTGGGAAGCGGCCACGGCCGCCCTGTCGGCGGCGCTCACCCACCGGAAACTGGCCTATCAGGTCGATCCCGGCGAAGGCGTCTTCTACGGCCCCAAGATTGACATCAAGGTCAAGGACCAATTCGGCCGGGCCTGGCAATGCGCGACGGTCCAGGTCGACTTCAACCTCCCCGAACGGTTCGGCCTCGCCTTTCGAGGGGAGGACAGCCGGGAGCACGCACCGATCATGATCCATCGTGCGCTCATGGGCTCGCTGGAGCGGTTTTTCGGCATTCTGATCGAGCATTACGGTGGCGCGTTCCCAACGTGGCTCGCCCCCGTGCAGGCCGTAGTAATACCCGTCGGGGACACCCACGCCCCCTACGCCGAAACGGTCGCGGGTCGGCTGCGCGACGGACGCATCCGGGTTGTCGTCGACCGGCGCAATGAAAAAATGGGGTTGAAAATTCGCGAAGCCCAGTTGCAGAAAATCCCTTACATGATTGTGGTCGGAGGCCGGGAACAGGAACAACAGACCGTTTCACTCCGGTTGCGCAGTGGAGAACAGATCGCCTCCCTGCCGATCGACGCGCTGCTCGACCGTCTCACGCGCGAAATCGAGCAGCGTGGGCCGGCCACGACCTGACCGCCATCCCTCATACGAAAGGAGCCGAGTATCGCCACAAAGCCTCGAGTCAACCGGGAGATCAAAACCGATAAAATCCGCGTGATCAGCTCCAAGAACGAACAATTGGGCATTCTGCTGGTGCCCGAAGCGTTGCGGCTGGCGGAAGCGGACGGGCTGGATCTGGTCGAAGTCGCCCCCACGGCCACGCCGCCGGTCTGCCGTATCATGGACTACGGCAAGTACAAGTACGAACAGACCAAAAAGCAGCACGCGGCCAAACTCCATCAGCGCGGCACCCAGCTTAAGGAGGTCAAGTTCCGTCCCTTCACGAGCCAGCACGATGTGGACTACAAGCTCCGCCACGCAATCGATTTTCTGTCGGCCGGCTACAAGGTGAAGCTGACGGTGATGTTTCGCGGGCGGGAACTGGCGCATCAGGAGGCCGGCCACGCGCTCCTCGAACGGCTGAAACTCGCGCTGGCCGACGTGTGCACGCCGGACCATCCGGCACGGACTGAGGGACGGAACATGATGATCATCGTGTCGCCGAAGGCACAAGTCACAGGCAAGCACAAAACGGCGGCAAAACCCAAAAAAGCGGCTTCAACCGGCTCAGCGAAAGGTTCACCATCGTCGACCACGGCGACCGCGGCCGCCGCGCCCGCACCCACAGCGGGCCCGGCGAGCGACACCACAAAGGATGCATAATGGCACGCACAAAGCTGAAAACTCACCGCGGGGCGGCAAAACGGTTCCGGATTTCTGGCACGGGAAAAGTGGTCAGCACCCCGACCGGCCGCCGCCATCTGATGACGGACAAGCGCCGCAATCGGAAACGGTCGCTGAGGGGCAACGAGCCGATATCGACGGCGGATCAGTCGGCGATCCGGCGGCTCCTGCCCTACGGGGTCAGATAAATCAGGGGCAAGGGGCAAGTAGACAGGGATAAGAAAAACCGTAAAGGTTTCCCGCCTCTTGACCCATGACCCTGTCGTTTATTATAGTGTGCCCTCGACAAATTCAGGTTTGCAATTGAGGTAGACTATGCCGCGAGCAAAAGGCGGGCCGAAAACCCGCGAGCGAAGACGAAAACGACTCAAACTGGCAAAGGGATATTACGGTGCCAAAAGCAAACTCTTCCGCACGGCCACCGAGCAGGTCGACAAGGGGCGCCAGTACGCGTATCGCGACCGGCGGGCCCGCAAGCGGACGTTCCGCAGCCTCTGGATCGCCAGAATCAATGCCGCACTGGCGCCGGAGGGGCTCTCCTACAGCCGCTTTATCGCCGGGCTGAAGGCGGCGGGCGTCGTCCTGGATCGTAAGAGCCTGGCTCAATTGGCAGTGGACGACTCACCGGCGTTTTCAGCGATCGTCAGCCGGGCAAAGGCGGCGCTTCCGGCCGGCGGACGGACGGCACTGGCCGCAGCCGGGTAAGATTCAACTCCCAGGCGACACAGGGCATCGCAATTTTCCACCGTTCCAGCACGGCAGGGTGGAGTTCACCAATCCATCCCGCGGTGTGTCCATCGATTCGCACCGCGCCGACGCGTCCTTCCAGGAATGAGGGATGGGCGGCGGGTTCGAGACGATAGACCACGCCGGCTTCCAGCATCAAAAACTCCAACGAGGAATGCAGCTCTGAGAAGGCCGCCGAGGGCGAGGCGAGCAGCGCCGCCAGATGCGGTTCGGACCGGCTCCGGCGGGCGCCGTCCGTCTCCTCGATCGTCGCCACCTCCCCGACTTCAAAAATCCTGTGTGGATAGAAGGCATGGCCCGACGCCGCCTCCACCCGCATCAGCGACGGGAGCAGCCACGGTCGCAGGGCGGCGTACTGCAGCGACAACGCATTCTCCACCTCCACCATCGGTGGCTCGAGGCCCATTTTGTCAGCCAGATCGCCGCGTGACGAGAGAATGTTGGTCATCACTTCCTGAAATCCCAGACCGATCATCCACCGGCGCACCCGCTCCTCAAGGCGCGTGTTCTGAGTCACTCCGCCCACCGTAAAGGTCGCCGGCAGCTCCGGCGTCAGCCGGTCGTAACCGAGCTGCATGGCAATGTCCTCGATCAGATCGACCGGATGCATCAAATCACCCCGATACGGAGGCGGTGTCACCGTCCATCCGCCCCGCGCGGCCGACACGCGATGACCCGCCTTCCGGAGGGCGCGTGAGGCCTCGGCGCCGGAAAGGCGCATGCCCAGCACGGCTTCCACCTGACCGGACGTCAGTGTCATGGGCTCGGCGATGTCGTGCGGCATCGTCACCCGCCGGCCGTAGGCCGTCGCATTCGGATAGAGGATCTCGACCGGCAGGATTGTGGCCCCCCGGTCGACGAGATTCTGGGCGAGCAGATTGATCAGCAGAATCACCAGCCGCAGGTCCGTGCCCGTTACCTCGATCAGAAGATTTCGGTCGCCCGCGCGAATTTCCCCCACCTCCCGGCTGTTGACGATCGGCGGCAGCGACAGCGGCCGCCCCTTCGCATCAAACAGATAGGGAATCAACGGCGAGCCCTTCAACATCTGGCCGTATTCACGTCCTTTCGGGTGCTCTTCAAGGATCGCCTCAAGTGTGAGCGGCTGCTCCATCCCCAGCGGTGTGAAGACCGCGGCGGTCGGCTTGACCGCCGTGTAGGTGAGGGGAAAGACCAGCGGATCGAGCCGGTAGTAACCGATCGACAGCGCCCGCCGCTTCTGGCCGAAGATCTCCGCCAGCTTCTCCTGCGTCTGAATGAGCTGGTCGAGCAGCGGTTCATCGACCCGGATCGATCGCGCGATGCAGGCACCGAGAAAGGGACGGAGCGGTTGGACCGGGGATTCGACCCGGATCTGCGGCACGCCGGCGCGCCGGCCGGTCTGACGTGGCAGGGCGCGCACCGGTTTGCCGCGGTGCAACCGGAACTGGCGGGCGATTCCCTCCACGCACCACCAGTCGGGCCGGTTGCTGTCGTTCAACTCGATTTTGAGCTCCTCGCCGTCCGTCCCTGTTTCTTTGAGCTCCCCCTTCACCAGCGGCAGCAGCGTCTCGAGCATATCGATTGTAATCGGCCAGCCTGCCAGCCGGCCTAGTTCATTTCGTCGGATCGTGATCGTCGGCATGGGCTACACGCTCCTGCCTGTGTCCGCCGACGATGACGGCGGGCGCAGCGTGCGCAGAAAGTCCAGATCGGTCGAGAAGAGATCGCGGATGTCATGCAATCCCATCGCCACCATCGCCATCCGGTCCAATCCCAATCCCCACGCGATCACCGGCACCGTCACGCCCATCGGCGTCGTCACTTCGGGCCGGAAGAGGCCGGCGCCGCCCAGCTCCATCCAACCCAGCCTCGGATGGCGGACGTGCAGTTCGACCGATGGCTCGGTGAAGGGAAAGTAGGCGGGCGCAAACTTGATCTGCTCCGCCCGTGCCAGCTCGATGGCGAACAACTTGAGCAGCCCCAGTAGCGTTCGAAACGTGATCGTCGAGTCGAGGACAATGCCCTCAATCTGGAAAAAATCCGGCGCGTGCGTGGCATCGACCTGGTCGTACCGGAAGCAGCGGGTGATGGAAAAATATTTGCCCGGCACGCTGGGCCGGCCGGCCAGCACCCGGGCCGAGACTGCCGTTCCCTGACTGCGCAGAATCGGCTGTCGGGCGCGGGCCCGGTCGAAGGCATAGCGCCATCCGGTCGATCCACTCTTTCCACCGCGCTCGTGCGTTACCGCCACCCGTTCAAGCAGCGCCGGATCGATGTCATCCGCAGGCGATAATTCCTTGGCGAAGTAGACATCATGAATGTCGCGTGCGGGATGGAACTGGGGCATGAAGAGCGCATCCATGTTCCAAAATTCGCTTTCAACCAGCGGCCCCCGCATCTCCTGAAACCCCATGGAGATGAGCTTGGCCTGCACATCGTCCAGAAACTGCCTGTAGGGATGCGCGCGGCCGGACGAAATCCGGGGCGGCTTCAGATCGATGTGGAACTTCCGAAAGCGTTTGCCCTTCCAGCCCCCCTCCTTGAGCATCTCAGGGGTCAGTTGCGACACTTCCTCGCCTACCGTACCGGCCGGTAGTTGCTGAACAAGTTGACGCCCCAACGGGGTCAAGGCAAACCGTTTGGAGACCTTCTCATGCCGCTTAATAATCCCACGTGTTTTCCAATTCTTCTCAAGAAATATATCAAGTAAAATCTTATAGTTTTCGTCAAGGCTGCTTTCTTCTACCGGCGCCGGAGAATCGGCCAGCAGACCAATGAGTGCGGCCACCCCATTCTCACCCAGCACCTGCGGCGGCAACCCCCGGCCGGTCAGCTCCAGCGCCCCCCCCTGCCCGACCTGCGCCACCCCGTGCTGCTTCAAATTGCCGATCGCCGTGCTCACTTCAAGCTGATCCAACTTCAACCGCTCCCGCAGATCCGGTATCAAGAGGCGCTCGCCGGCACGGAGCGCAGTGACAATCCGTTGCTCGGGGAGCGACGCCTTCGCGTAGCGGCGCCCCAGATCGGTCAATTCGATGAACGACGAGGTCTGTTCCTGCTCAACACACACCAACCCCTTGGAAAGCAGCCAGCCCAGCGCCATCGACAGACGCGAATCGTCCAGCGCGGTCCGTTCAGCCAGCTGACGATCCCACGCCGTCGCGTCATCGCGAAAAACGGCCAGCACCCCGCGCTCCAGCGGATGCAGGCCGGCCGACAGTTGTTCGATCGATTGGGACACCGAAGAGAACCGGCTACCGACCCGCACCTCCGCCAGAGGCGGATTCGGCGGACTGGCGCATCTGGCGGATGGTCTCCTTGTAATCCTTGCTGCCGAAAATCGCTGAACCGGCCACAAAAACCGTCGCCCCGGCCTCGGCCAGCACCTTTATGTTGTCCACTTTCACGCCGCCGTCGATTTCCAGTTCGACGGGCAGCTCCCGTGCGTCAATGAGGGCGCGCGCCTGCTTGAGCTTCTCCAGCGCCTGCGGAATGAACCGCTGCCCCCCGAATCCGGGATTGACCGACATAATCAGCAGCAAATCCGCGTCGGGCAGTATCGGCTCGACCAAGCTCAACGGCGTGGCGGGATTGAGCGTCACGCCCGCCTTGACGCCGCGTTCCTTGATCATCTGAACCGTCCTGTGCAGGTGCGGGCAGGTCTCCACGTGTACGGTGAGATAGTGGCTGCCGGCATCGGCAAATTCCGGAATCAGCCGCTCCGGTTCGACGATCATCAGGTGCACGTCGAGCGGCAGCCGGGTGACCTTGCGGGCCGCCTCAACGACCACCGGCCCGACGGTCAGATTCGGGACAAACCGGCCGTCCATCACATCGATGTGGATCAGATCGGCACCGGCCGCCTCCACCGCATGGATCTCATCGGCCAGCCGGGCAAAATCGGCCGATAAAATCGACGGGGCGATCCGCACCGGCCGTGCCGGTCTCGAGGCCGACGGGTTTGGCACAGATGGGCTCATGGCCCTTTTCCTTTCACCAATCTGGCGGCAAAAAAACCGTCCATCCTCTCTCCTTTCAACACGGTGGAAAAGTAGCCTTCCCGGGTGAGCAACGGCGCCGCTGCGGCGGGCAGTAACGGCGCTGGATGCTCCAACCGAACGTTCCGGTGGCGCTCCAAAAACGCGGCCACCACCCCTTCGTTTTCCTCCGGTTCGGTTGAGCAGGTGCTGTAGACCAGCACCCCGCCCGGTCTCAACAACGGGATCACATTCGACAATATTGCCGACGCCGTCCGTGCCGAGTCATGGATCGACCGGGCAGTCTTGATCCATTTCCCTTCGGGATGGCGGCGCAGGACGCCCAGTCCAGAACAGGGTGCATCAACCAAAATCCGGTCGTAGCGTTCCGGCTCACCATCCGGCCCTGTCATCGGCAGCCGGCGGGTCGCGTCGGCCGCCACAGTCCTGACGATCGTCGCGCCCAGTCGGCGGCTGTTCTCTTCCACCACCGCCAGCCGTTCGGGGCTGCGATCCACCGCCTGCACCACGCCCCTGTTGTCCATCAACTCGGCCATCTCGGTCGCTTTGCCCCCAGGCGCCGCGCACGCATCCAGTACGATGTCCCCCGGTTTCGGCGCCAGCAACATCGGCACCAGTTGCGACGCTTCATCCTGCACATAGAACCACCCGGACGCATAACCGGGCAGGACCGTCACCGGCCCGTCGTGCTCCACATGAAGCCCGGCCGGCGCATAGACACAGGGGGTTGATTCGATCCCCTTTTCATGCAAGACACGTTGATAGTCCGACGCGCTGAGCTTGAGCCGGTTCACCCTGATTGCCAGCGGCGCCGGTGCATTGTTCGCACGGCAGAGCGCGATCGTCCGCTGCGTGCCGTACCGTTTAAGCCATCGTTTCACCAGCCAAGGAGGATGGGAATAATTGATTGAAATGTGCTCGACCGGCTCCCGGAGCAGATCCGGCAACACCCAGTCATGGCGGCGGGCGCTCAGGTTGCGAAGCAACGCGTTGACCAGCGGTGCGCTTTTCGGCCCCAGCTTCGCCTTCGCCAATTCAACCGATTGATCGACCGCCGCGTAGTCAGGCACCCGTTTGAGCCAGAGCAACTGGTAGGCGCCCATACGCAAAATCTGCCTGAGCAGCGCCTGACGGGTGTAGGGACGTTCGCGCGCCACCTGCTGCAGCGCCCAATCGAGAAACAGCCGATGGCGCAGGACGCCGTTGACCAATTCGTGGAGGAGCGCACGGTCGTCAATGGAAAGCGGCGAGACGCGGTCGCACTCGCGGGCTGCTTGGTCAATCGCCTGCTGGGCGGCCGTCCGGCCGGAGTCGACCGCCTGCAGCGCCACAATGGCCGCCCGCCGTGCGGGCGAGACCGATCGCATGGACGGAACCATCGGTGATGATGGCGGGCGCATCGTGTTCACCCTACACCCGGGCCGGCTCACCGAGCATCGACCTGACCTTGACCGGATGGCCGGCCAAGAATTCCGACGCCGTCATCCTTCGCCGGTCGGGCAGTTGCAGCTCCTGGATTGTCACCCAGTCCCGGCCGGTCGCCACATCGATTCCTCCGGGACCCTCTCCATGGCCCGGATGCACCCCTGCAATCATCCCTGGAGGCCATTGCCCCGCACCGCGCGGCGTCACGGCCGCCCGCCAGATTCGCCACGCCTGATCACCGTGACTCGTCCAGGCCCCCGGCCAGGGATCGGTGCCGCGCACCAGATTGACGATTTCACGAGCGGGCCGTTCCCAGAAGATCTGCCCATCCTGTTTTTTCAACAGCGGCGCAGCGCTGGCCAGCGCGTCATTTTGCGGCGTCGGCGTCACGGCGCCGTGGATCCAAGCGTCGATCGTGTCAACCAAGAGGGACGCACCGATCTGCGAGAGCCGTACAGCCAACTCCCCGGCCCGTTCGCCCGGCTTGATCTCCACCGTCTGCTGCATCAGCATCGGCCCCGTGTCCATCCCCTCGTCCATTAACATGGTCGTCACGCCGGTGTGTTCCTCGCCGCGAATGATCGCCCATTGGATCGGTGCCGCGCCCCTGTAGGCGGGCAGCAGCGACGCGTGGACATTGATGCACCCTTTCTGAGGAATCTCCAGCAGCGCCTTCGGCAGAATCTGCCCGAATGCTACGACGACGATCAACTCCGGACGGAGCTCACGGATCTGCTCGAGCCCTTCCGGCGCTCTCACCCGTTCGTACTGCCGGACCGGGATACCGAGTCGGATCGCCGCTTCCTTGACCGCCGGTTGCGAGAGCGCCTGACCACGCCCCTTGGGCCGGTCGGGCGCGGTCACGACGCCGATCAGCTCTGCGCCGCTTGCGGCCAGGGCCTCCAGACTCGGCACGGCGAATGCCGGCGTACCCATGAAGAGGATTCGCATCGGTCCTGCAATCGAAGTCACTTCAACCGCAACGCGCCGCCTCACGACGCGCCGGCCGACTCCCCCAGTTCGTCATGCTCGTGATCGCAAGTGTTGTCGTGCTCATGCCTCGTCCGCAGCTGTTTCCGGTGGCGCCGCAGGAACATGCTCCGCTTCAAGCTGCTGATCCGATCGATCAGCAGGCGTCCGTTCAGATGATCCGTCTCATGCTGGAAGAGTCTGGCCAGCAGCCCCTCCCCCTCCAGAGTCACCACCGTGCGGGAACGGTCCATCCCCTGGATTTTCACCCACTTGGCCCGTGTCACCATCACTCGATAGTCGGGTACGCTCAGGCAGCCTTCATCATCCGACTGCGTGCCGCGCCGCTCCAGAATCACGGGATTGATCAACACCTTGGGTTGTCGCTTGCCGTCCGGGTGGCCGATGTCATAGACAAACAGCCGCAACGGCACCCCGATCTGTGGCGCGGCCAGGCCGATGCCCGGCGCATCGTACATCGTCTCGATCATGTCCTCAATGAGCCGGTCAATCTCGGCGTCCCCTTGCCCAACTGGACTGGCGGGTTGACGCAGCACCGTCTGAGGAAATTCGACAATTTTGCGTTTCATCGGTTCGACCGCAGTGCCAACGATCCATCGCGCAGCGTCGACATTTTGACATGCTTACTCCGCAAAATCAATCTATTCGATGTGGGGGCCCGTGCGGAAAAAGCTGGGAAAGGTCCTCCGATACCCCACGCCCCAAGCCATCGCGAATCTCCCATCGGCCGCATGCTGCCCCTGATATACTCTGGGCCCGTGCGGAAAAAGCTGGGGAAGGTCCTCCGTTGCCCCCACGCCTCAAGCCATCGCGAATCTCCCATCGGCCGCATGCTGCCCCTGATATACTCTGGGCGGTGTGGAATAAGCTGGGAAAGGTCCTCCGTTGCCCCCATACTCCAAGCCCCCGTTATTCTCCCATTAGCAGCTTGTGGTCTCTGATTTCCTCATGGCCAGTTCTGCATCACATTC
>DATJYI010000073.1:0-9356 GCA_035499635.1 Nitrospiria bacterium
CACGTCCTCACTCAGTCGGCGGAGTTGGCGGAAAAGATCGGCCGGACGTTTTTCGACAACATCAGCCTGCGCAACCGGTCCGAACTGAAGCTCAGCCGGCTGTTGACCCTGTTGTCGCTGTTTGAAGAGATTCGGGATGAAGAGTCACGCCGGCAATTGTACGCGTTGGTGCTCAATGCGCTGGGCGTCTTGTTCGGTGTTCGCACGGCGGCCGTATTCGTCCTGAACCCCTCCGCGGAGGAACCGGCCGGCGCGCCCTCGGCCTCGCTGACGCCGGTGGAATTGTTCGGGGATCAGCGCGACCGTCTCGCCGGGCTCCGGATCAACCTGGCCGAAGGGCTGTTCCGGCGTTTTCTCGATGATCCAAAACCAACCTCCTGCGAAGTCGTCTTTGAACTGCTGAAAAGCGGCCTGCCTGATACGGTCACCTCTGTCCATCTGTTTGCGCTCACGCGCGGCACGCCGCCCCAGACGGTGCTGGCCCTTTTCAATACGCCGATGACCGGCGACGACCTATCGCTGGTGGGCAGTTTCTGCACTCATTTTTCTCTGACGCTGGAGAACCAGGCCCTCCAGCAGCGGCTGAACCATCACCGCGCTCACGTGACTGCGCTCGTCGCCGCCATCGAACGGATCGGCAAGGCGCTCGACGCCACGGAACTCTGCGAGACCATTGTGAACGAGGTGACCAGGCTGGTCGGCGCGGAACAAGGATCGCTGATGATGCTCGATCACGAGCACCGCGCCCTGGTGATCAAGGCGATCACGGGGGTCAACCGCAAGATCGTCGAGCAGATCCGGGTCCTCCCGGGCGACGGCATCGCGGGGAAGGTCTTTGCCACCGGCACGCCGCTCGTGGTCGGAGATCTCGAAACGGATGGGCGGGTCCAGCGGGAAAAGCGGCCCCGTTACAAGACCAAATCCTTCGCCAGCCTGCCGATGAAGCTGGACAACCGGGTCATCGGCGTATTGAATCTGGCCGACAAGACGTCGGGCGGCGGCTTCGCCGACGAGGAGATCGCGTTGATCTCCACGCTCGCCACCTACGCCTCTGTGGCCATCGAACGGGCCGAATTCCTCCAGCAGACCGAGGCGCTCAAGCGCATCTCCATCACCGACTCCCTCACCGGTTTCCTGAACCGGCGTTACTTTCACGAACGGCTCATTGAGGAGATCGAGCGATCCAAACGGCACGCGACCACCCTGTCGCTCGCAATCATGGATTTGGACGACTTCAAGCTGCTCAACGACACCTACGGACACCAGGCCGGTGACGAGGCTCTCAAAGCCGTCGCCCGGTGCGTGCACGGCTCCATCCGTGCGATCGACGTGGCCGCCCGTTACGGCGGGGAGGAGTTCACCCTCATCCTTCCGCAAACCAGCAAATCGGAGGCAAGTCGGATCGCCCAGCGCATTTGCGATGAAGTCGCCGCGATGACCATCAGCCACCCGTTGCTCGGAGGGTACGGGCGGCTGACGATCAGCATCGGTCTGGCGGCCTATCCCGATGATGCCAACACGCCGGAGGGGCTCGTCCGTTGCGCCGATACCGCCCTCTACATGGCGAAGGACCGCGGGAAAAACCGGGTCATGGCGTACGGGGAATCATAGCGTTGCGCTGTCATCGTCCGCCGGTTGACGCACTTGGGGCCGTCATACCGGAAGGGACGATGACGGACATGATCCTCGCCTGACGGGAGCATCGCGCGCAGGCGATGTGCATCAGGTCTTTTCCAGCAGCGCATCAACAAATTGTTTCGCGTCGAAATCAATCAGATCGTCCGCCGTCTCCCCGACGCCGATGCAGCGAATCGGCACCTGCAGATTCTGGGCTATGGCGGCCAGAATGCCGCCCTTTGCCGTTCCATCCAGCTTGGTGACGACAATACCCGTGACGCCAACGGCCTCATGAAAACGCTTGGCCTGCGCCAGCCCGTTCTGTCCCACCGTCGCGTCAAGCACCAGCAGCAGCTCGTGCGGCGCCCCGGGCAGCGCCTTGCCAACCACGCGAACGACTTTCTTCAACTCCTCCATCAGATTCGCCTTGGTATGCAACCGCCCGGCAGTGTCAAGGCAGACCACATCCATCCCCCGCGCGATCGCCGCCTGCACGGTGTCGAATGCGACGGCCGCCGGGTCGGCCGCCCCCTTTGCGCCCGTTCCGGCGCCGCTCGGCTGGGCGATCACGTCGGCGCCGATCCGCTCGCCCCATATCCGGAGCTGTTCGACGGCCGCCGCCCGAAAGGTGTCGGCCGCCCCCAGCACCACGCGCCGGCCTTCGCGCCGGTAGCGTTCCGCCAGCTTGGCCGCCGTGGTAGTTTTGCCCGACCCATTGACACCCAACAGCACGATCACGAACGGCTTGGCCTTGCTCACGTCCAACGGCACCTGGCAGGGCGCCAACCGTTCCAGCAACGCTCCACGCACCACGTCTCTGATCCGATCGTGCGCCGCCTCCCCTCTGACCGGTGCCTGGTCGAGCGACGCGCGCACCCTCTTCATGATCGGGTCGACGACGCCGACGCCCAAATCCGCCCCGAGCAGCAACGCTTCGACGGCGGCAAGATCAACGGGCGCCTCCGGTGTCCGTCCGATTACGCGCCCCAGCCCCTCTGACAGCCACCCGCGGCTCTTCCGAAGGCGATCGATGAGCGTGGACAGCTTCATAGCGTGCGGCGCCGCCTGCCGATCATCGTGTGTCCGGGGCGGATCATCGAACGCTCCGTCAGGCGCGTCTCCAAACGGCGCTCCAGGCGGCGCATGCGGACGGCCTCGCGTCGGGAGCGTTCATGATCGTAGCCGAGCAAATGAAGATAGCCGTGAATCAGCAGCCGGCGACATTCGTCTCGAAGCGCGGCGCCCGCCTGACGCGCCTGCCGCCGGGCCGTGTCGATGGAAATGACCACGTCACCCAATACCACCGGCGTCCCGACGCGTCCGGTCGAGACGGCCGGGAAGGCCAGCACGTCTGTTGGGCGGTCGATCCGTCGATAATGGCGATTCATCCGTCGCATCTGCGGGTCATTCACGAACAGAAGGCCGACGACCGCGGTGGGTCGACGGGTCAGTGAGAGCAGCCGACGGAGCAGCCGATGGTAATCCCGGACGTCAACCGGCACGCGCCGCTGCCGGCTGACCACAACAAGGAAGTGTTTCGACGCTCCCCGCAACGACGTCGGCGTGCTAGGCCCTGGACCCCGGTCCCCTTGACCCTTTCTCTGTCTTCTCCCGCCTGGTTTCATGCCGGTCGTAGGCCCGAATGATCTCCTGCAACAGCGGATGGCGCACCACATCCCGTTCGGTGAAGTAGACGAAGGCGATGCCGGGAATGTCGCCGAGAATCGTCTGAACTTCGATCAGTCCGGAAGGCCGATCGGTCGGCAGATCAACCTGCGTCACATCACCCGTCACCACCACCTTCGACCGGAACCCCATCCGGGTCAGAAACATTTTCATCTGCTCGGCCGTCGCATTTTGGGCTTCGTCCAGAATGATGAAGGCGTCATTCAACGTCCGGCCGCGCATGTAGGCCAGCGGAACGATTTCGATCTCACCCCGTTCGACCATCCGGTTGGCCTGGTCGACTTCCATCATGTCGTACAGGGCGTCGTAGAGTGGACGCACAAAGGGATTCACCTTGGCGTACAGATCGCCCGGCAGAAAACCCAGCCGTTCCCCGGCTTCGACGGCCGGACGGGTCAGAATAATTCGGCTCACCTCCCGGTTGAGCAATGCCGCCACCGCCATCCCCATGGCCAGAAACGTCTTTCCCGTCCCTGCCGGACCGATGCCGATCACGATGTCGTTCTTTTTCAGGGATTCGATATAGGCCCGCTGCGCGTCCGATTTCGGCGTCAGCAGCAGTTTTTTTGTCGGCACAACGGGCACGTCCCCTGTGCCACCGGCGCCCGACCGCTCGTCGCCCCGGCTCTGTGGCGGCCTCCCGGGCTCGGCTCCGCGGCCTTGCCGCTGCACAGCCAACACCACGTCCGGCGGCGTCAGGCGCCCGTCTGCGCGTAACTGGTGGCCGAGCTCATCGATCACGGCCCGGGCGGTCTGCGCCACGGCCGGATGACCCTTGATCTGCAGTTCACGGCCTCGCGCCCGAAGACTCACTCCGAGCATCCGCTCAATTGTCTTCAAATGTTGGTCGTAGCTGCCGAACAGGCGGGACAGATCGAGATCGTCAGGCAGGTGAATGCGGATCGTCGTGACGCGCTTCAAAGGTTGGATGCGACTCCCCAAAAAGTATAACACGCGGGGGGAGGACAGACAAGGCGGGGGAAGACGGCCACGCTTCAACGTCCGACGGTCGAAGATCGATCGCGCCGCCCGTCACGTCGGGCGTCACAATAATTCCAACATTTTCTTCTTCAGGATCAGCATATCCATCGCCATGCCCGCTTTGACGACCAGCCGCTGCAATGGTTCGAAATAGAGGAAATCTTCATGGAGCGGCCGCGTTTCCATGCAGAGGATCCCGACTACCCGTGACGACCCGCCTGACACGGCGTCCCGAGAGTTCCCAACGCCCCCGGCCGCCAGCGGCAGGGCGACGAACTGACGGCCCTGACTGTTGGCCAATAGCTTCGACAGGGCCGGGCCGGCAGCATCGCCGCCGACTTGTTGCATCACCGGCACTTCCTTGTCCGCCACTTGCCGCAGCAACGGGCTCTCGTCGAGCCTCAACTCCAGCCCGAGAAATTGTTCCGGAACAAAACGGCTCCCACGTCCCATCAGGCCGATCCCCCGACCCTCGGTAATGGCAAAGAAGAGCACGAGATCGGCCACCTTTGTGCATTCCCGCAGCAGGATCCCGACGATTTCATCACGATGTTTGGCGTACAGCAACTCTTCCGACGCCGTTTTCAGCCCCTGGATAAAGTTTTCGATCGAAGGAAACGTCTGCTCCTGATCCTCCTCGCCGCTCTCCCCCTCCCCATCGGTCGACCGGTATTCCTGGGGCATCCACATGGCCATGTAGCGAAGTGGTTTGGCGACGCCGTAATACCGCTCCAACGCGGATTGAATCTGTGCTTCCGGAGCCAGATAGGTCTTCACCGGGCAACCGGCGACGAAGGTAATCTCGTCAAGCGCAGTCAATTCCGACGGATCGGCCATTGCTATGCACAGCGATCGCCCCTCCTTTTTGAACGGTACCGCGCCGTGCCGCTGGGCCAACTCCTTCGGGAACAATCGGATCAGATCGGCGGCCACATCGTCAAACACGTCGGCCGGTGCGGGGGCCATTTGCAAATGGCGGCTTAGGGCCTGGGCCAGCTGCTGGTCGGTCATAAAGCCCAGTTCGACGACGTTGGTGCCCAGCCGGCCGCCGACCGTCACCTGCCGTTCCAGTGCCTGGGCCAATTGTGTATCCGTCAATAAGTTCTGTTCGAGCAGAAATGAGCCGAATCGCTTGACCATCCTCTTTCCAGCCCCCCGATTAAAGTCATACCAATCTGTAAGCTATAACCAATGCAATAGAAATGCCAGAGTCATGCAAGAAGGTTTGCCATAAATGCCACGACATTTCAGGTAGTTGGAAAATTTCATCAGCCGCGGCAACCATCCAACGGCATCGGATTCCATGAGACCATGTAACCGTCTACATACGTTTCATTAATTTGGTTCCCCACTATTCACTATTCATGGTGTCAAAACCTGCCAGCTTCCCGGCACGATCAACGCCACCGGCCAATCCGGCCACCGCCCCAGGCCGTACCGACGATCATACCAAAGCTCCAACAGCCTCGTTCCCTCGAATCCCCCCACCGCATAGACAGCACCGTACAGACGGCTTTCTCGCAACACGGTCAACCGGCCGGCGATATAATAGGCGCCGCTGTAGTCGATCGCCTCCAGCGCCAGCATCGTCTCATCCCCCAGTGGCGAGGGAACGAGCAGTGGAGACTTGCCCGCGGCAGACGGCGCCAGCACGAGATCCGCTCCGAGATAGACCGGGTGTCGGCCGACCGATCGGGACAATGTGATCACCGCAAGATTGCCTCCCTCGCCGGGGCGGGGCGGCAACCCGTCGACCGTATCGATAAAGAGCACCTTCTCAGGATCAGCCGCCTCCCCGAACACGGTATCGGCCTCCATGGGAGGCGGCAGGCCGTCCCGGTACAACCGTCCCTCGCGATCGGTCGTATAGTAGCGGCCAAAGCGGCGCGCCAGCCCCTTCAATTCCTGATAGGACCAGTTCTCGGCATCGGACGGCACGGTCGCGCCGATCCGCACGTTGCCCTTCGCGCTCCACTGCTGCACGAGAGCGGAATCGGCCGGGGAATCACTCTGCGGTTCGAGCAGTCGGCCGCCGATCACCGCCTCCATCCATCGATCGATCAGGGGGGCGGCTCCGTACGGTTCTCCGTTGACGGGCGCCAGCGACGACTGGTACGGCGCGTCGTCCGGATCGGCGGGCAGCCGTCCGTCGCCGTGATAGCGAAGAGCGCCCCAATGAATCCGGACGGGACCGACCGACGGTCCGGGCGCGGCCGCTCCCGCCGCGGCCGTCAGAACCGGCACCGCCGCCTCATAGAGCTCCACCCTGATCATCCGACTGGCACCGCCGGCCGTCCGTCCGGTTGACTGCACGGTGCAAATCGCGCCTGGGATTGTGGGTCTGAATAACGCCACCTCGATTGTCGCCCTCGCGGCCGGCGCGACGGCGATCGGGAGCAACGTCGAGGCGTCCAGGCGCATGATGCCGTCCGGGGCGGCCGGTGTGCCATGAAATTGGCTCTCGCCGTCGTCCGTCAAAAAGCTGAGGCGACCGGTCTCGCGCCGGCATCGTTTGGCCAGCAACTCCCGCGGAGTTTCAGCCGCCGGACAGGGAAAGTCGGATCGTGCGACCATGCCGTTGAACGCATCGGGCCTGGCAAACCAGCCGATCGCCAGTTCGATCCCCGACTCAGCCAGGTCACCAGCTTCCTGCTGCGCGAACTGCAGTCCACCCTGCACCAGTTCTTGATGGCCCATCTGCACCGCCGCGGCCCCCAGCAGTGTGAAAAGCAGCAGGACCAGCAGGACAAGGACCAGCGCACCGCCCCGATTCGCCATGATCCTCCGGGTCACGACCGCCATCCGTCATTCCACCGCCGCCGGAACATTGCGCGGCGTCAGCAGCATCTCCCAAACATCTTGCTGCGCTCCGATCCCCGCAGCGGACAACCTGGGATCAAAGACAATCCGCACCGCCACCCGTCCCTCCCGGAAGGAGAAGCGCGCCGACTCGATGCGGTCCGCGAGCGCCTGCGTCCCGCCGTCGACCGTGCGCATCAAGAGATGCCGACGATCGTCGTGCGAATACCGGACTTCATTGACCACGATCAGTCGGCTCCCGGCCTGAAAAGGGCGGTTGACCGCGTCGCCGGCCGCCAGTGTGATGACACCGGCGCGCCCGGCGCGATCCAGACGATGACATTCCACCCGATCATCCGTCCCATCGCCCGGCCGTCCGGGATCAATGAGATAGACGAGATCATGCGACGCGAATGCCGTCCCCGGACTGACCGCCGCCTGCCCCGCGCGGACCGCCGCATCATCGGGAACCCGCAACATCGTGTCGCCGGCCGCCGCCGGTGATTCGATCACGGTCGCCACGCCGTAGAGATCGGCAAGAAACCGCACGGTGGACCCCTCCGCTTCGACGCCTCCGGCGATCGAATGACATTCGGGATCGGATGACTCGGGCGCGCCGGCGACGCGCAATTCGCGCGCCAGCATCGCGACGGCCGCCCGTCCCTCCTGCCGTTGCTCGGCCAGCATTTCTTGCCGGGAGAGATGATGAATCTGTCCCGCCAGCAATTCTTCGGCTCCTGCGGCCGCAAGTCCCACGATCGCCAGCGCAATCACCGCTTCCAGAACCGTCATCCCCCGCTGCGTCACACGGCTGTCCATCAGCCGTCTCCAGATCTGGCATCGGCCCTGACCATCGCCATGGAAAGTCGGTGCGGATTTCCCCGTTCATCAGACCACGTGATCACGACCGAAACCGTGGTCAGACCCGGCCAGGGCCGATCACGAAGAATCTGCCATTCCCGTTGGAAGGCCCCCCTCGCATCGGCGCCATGAAGGCTTCGCCCGTCCGTCACACCGTCGCCGTCCAGGTCGTCCTCGTCCAGTCGTTCATAGGGCAGCGCCCGCTTCCATTCCATGACGCTCCGCGCACGCGCCAGCGCGCCGTCCAGATGCGCCGCGCGCGCCTGCGCCCGGTCGCCGACGACGAACATGCCGACAACCGCCAGGCAGCCGCCCGTGAGCAAGGCCAGCGCCAGCATCGCCTCGATCAGGCTGAAGCCGCATTCGCTCCGTGGCGGTGAGCATAACGCCACTTTCCTGTCGCAGATCGTCACAACACCCGCCATTGCCCTCCCTCCCATGCATACCGCCGGGGATGGCCGGCAATCGTCACCGAGATCGCCATAGTGGCCTCAGTCCCGGCCCCCCGGCCGGTTAAATAGATCGTGCCCGGTCCCGGACTAAGCGTCCCGTCCGGCAGGAAGATCACGTGCGCCTGATGAAACGTGACGCCGCTGGCCGGCGGCGGCGTAGTCGGTGAGCTTGGAGGACCGAGCACGCCGGCGGCAGCACCGAATGTGACGCGCGGCGGCAGCGGCACCCGGTCGACCTCCGCTCCACCCGTCACCTGATAGCTCGTTCCTCCGCCGTCGAACATGACGGCATAGGCGCGTCCCTCCGCCATCGCCCGAGAACGAGCCGTCCGCAGGGTCTGGATCACAGTCATCGACGCCGACCGGAGCAACAACCGCGCCATCAGCCCGTCAAAGGCAGGCTGTGCCATCGAGGTCAGCAGTCCGATGACGGCCAGCACTACAACCAGCTCGATCATCGACCATCCGCGTTGCTTGATTGGTCGCAGAACGCGCATCTTCATGAACCAGCATCCATACAAGTGCCGTGCCAAGACCGACCAAGGGGAATTTCACATTGAAAATCAATCGGACGTCAGGACGATGGTCCTTGAAGGCGCGAGGAGTCGAGCCAGCGCCTGAACGATCATTCAGGCGTCGAGACGGTGTAATACACCCGGCCCTACATGAGCGGGACTGAGGACAATTTCGATCTCCGCACGGGCTGATGTTTGAATGCAGGGGGAAACGTTAACTCCCCCCCCTCATGCTCCCCATTGATTGGGTGACGCGGGATTTCCGAAAGAGCAATACACGTATTAAGGCGTGAGAGCTCCAGGGGCCCGAAGGGGCCAATGGGAGAAGCAGGGGGTCTTGGGGTGTGGGGCATCGGAGGACCCATCTTTGCCTCTGCCACACAGGCCATTCTTTGAATGCGGGGGGAGACGGTATCTCCCCCCCGCCACCCCCCATTGACTGATT
>DATJYI010000074.1:0-4679 GCA_035499635.1 Nitrospiria bacterium
TCGCATCCTCGGCCAGGACGGAGCAATGGATCTTGACGGGCGGCAGGTGCAACTCATTGACGATGTCGGTGTTTTTGATCTGCATCGCCTCGTCCACACTCCGCCCCTTCAGCCATTCAGTGGCCAGGCTCGAGCTGGCGATCGCGCTGCCGCAACCGAAGGTCTTGAACTTGGCATCGACGATCACATTCTTGTCGACTTTGATCTGCAGCTTCATGACGTCGCCACATTCCGGCGCGCCGACAATGCCGGTCCCCACTTCGGGGTCGTTCTTGTCCAGGCTCCCGACATTTCTGGGATTGTTGTAATGATCGATCACCTTTTCACTGTATGCCATTGCGACAAACCTCCTCCTGTCAATGCTCGCCCTTCCACACCACCTTGCTCAGGTCGATGCCTTCCTTCGCCATCTCATACAGCGGCGACATCTCCCGCAGCTTGTTGACGATCTCGACCGTGTGCCGGATCACAAATTCGACCTCTTCCTCAGTGTTGAAACGTCCCAACCCGTAGCGAATCGAGGAATGCGCCAGATCGCTGCCGACGCCCAGCGCCTTGAGCACGTAGGAGGGTTCCAGCGATGCCGAGGTGCAGGCCGAGCCCGACGAAAGGGCGATGTCCTTCAATCCCATCAGCAGCGATTCCCCCTCGACATAGGCGAAGCTGATATTGACGTTGTTCGGCAACCGTTGCGTCGGATGGCCGTTCAGATACGTTTCATCCAGCTGCGTCATGATGCCGTCGCGCAGCCGGTCGCGCAGCGCGGCGAGCCGTTTCGACTCCTCCGGCATCATCTGCCGGCAGATCTCGGCCGCCCGGCCGAAGCCGACGATCAACGGCACCGGGAGTGTGCCGGAGCGCATCCCCCGTTCGTGGCCGCCGCCATCGATCATCGGAACGAGCCGCACGCGGGGATTCTTGCGCCGGACGTAGAGGGCGCCGACGCCCTTGGGCCCGTACATCTTGTGCGCCGAAATCGACATGAGATCGATGCCCATGGCCTGGACATCGACCGGAATTTTGCCGACGGCTTGTGTCGCGTCGCTGTGGAAGAGAACCCCGCGCGTCTTGGCGATTTTACCGATCTCGGCCACCGGATTGATCGTGCCGATTTCGTTGTTGGCGAGAATCACCGAGATGAGAATCGTTTTCGGGGTGATCGCCTGATTGATGGCCTCCGGGTCGACCAGACCATCGGCCCGCACCGGAACATAGGTCACCGAGAACCCCATCTTCTCCAACCGCTTGGCCGTGTCCAATACGGCGCGGTGTTCGGTCACCGTGGTAATGACATGGTCTCCCTTTTCCCGATACATCTCGGCGACGCCGCGCAACGCCAAATTATCCGACTCGGTCGCCCCGCTGGTAAAGATGATCTCCTTCGAATCGGCGTTGATCAGCCCGGCGATCTGCTGGCGCGCGGCGTCGACGGCCGCTTCCGCCTCCCAGCCGAACGCATGATTGCGGCTGGCGGCGTTGCCGAACTTCTCCGTAAAATAGGGCAGCATGGCCTCCAGGACGGTCGGATCGACCGGCGTCGTGGAATGGTTGTCCATGTAGATCGGCAGTTTCATGCTCGGACTCCTTCCTCTTTTGCTGTCGGGGCATAAATCTCATTCAAGGTCATCCGGCTCAACAACGCGGCGATGTCGGCCTGCACTTGCCCCAACGGCCGACGGATCGTGCAGTATGAAAGCTGGTCGCATTCGCCCACCCCATGGTCCCGATAGCAGGCCGCAATGGCGAATGGACCCTCGATGGCCTCGATCACTTCGCCGACCGTAATCCGCGAGAGTTCCCTCGCCAAACTGTACCCGCCGTGCGATCCGTTGTGGCTCTGGATCAACCCGTGCTTGGCCAGCCGCTGAAGGATTTTGGCCAGCAGTTCCATCGGGATATGACACTGATCCGCAATCGCCTTAGTCGTCACCAAACGCTTCCCCTCGTGCTCGGCCAGACATCCAATGGCCATCAAGCCGTAATCAGTTTTTTTAGAAAATTTGAGCACCAGATTGCCTCATTCATTCAATTGGTTATATTTATTTTTTATATCCGACTATTTTTGTCGTACTTAAATATACCATCCGCCGAATGCGGTTGTCAATGGAAAAGTGGACAGGCAGATGACGACGGGGCGGGAACGATGGACCTCGACGAACCTAGATGAAATAACGGCTGACGTCCAACCCATAGGCGAGCGGGTCGATCGTCTTCGCAATGCTATGACGGTACTGCCCAGTTTTCTCGTCCTGCTCGTCCAGATCGATGAGATCACCGTCGACGGCGTTGCCGTGCTCATCGGCGATGACCTTGACCGTGGGACGATCGGCCTTGTCGATGTTGCCGCTCACCTTCACGACCACGCCAAGCTCGTTGCTGTCCAACAGGACCACCGTCCCCACCGGGAAGATGCCGATACTGTTCACAAACACCTTCATCAACAGGGGGTCAAAGGCCCGGCCGCTCTTGGCCAACATGAATTTGAGCGCCTTTTCCGGGGAATAGGGCACGCGGTTGTAGACCCGGGCAGACGTGAGCGCATCGTAACAGTCGGCAATGCCGATCACGCGGCCGAAGAGCGTCATGTCCCATGACCGCGGCAGCCGCGGATATCCGGTCAGGTCGTAATTCAAATGATGCTCGAACGAGCCAAAGCTGATCCGTATGGCCGATTCGGTCGGCCCCTTGATTTTGATGATGGTTTTCACGCCCAAGATCGGGTGACGGCGGACGATCTTCCAGTCCTCTTCGGTAAAGTCGGTCGGCTTATTGAGCAAGTCATGTGAGATGGACGCCTTGCCCAGATCGTGGAATAGCGCCGCCATCCCCAGATCGCTCAGGAGGTTGCGGTCATAGCCCAGCCTCTGGGCCAGCACCATTGAGAGAATGCAGACATTGACCGTGTGGTTGTGCGTATATTCGTCATGGCATCGCAGCGTAGTCAGTCCGACCAGCGCCGCTTCGTCCTGCAACAGCTGGTCGACCATGGACTGCACCACCCGTCTGGCCCTGTACAGATGCAGGTTCTGACCCACTTTGACGTTGTCCATCACCTCGGCGACCGCCGCAAACGCCTTGGCGTAAGCCCGCTTGGCCATCTCCTTGCGGTCCTTGGTCATTTCCTCCAGCGATTCGCGTTCCTCGTCCTTTTGAAACTCCTCGATCCCCACATTGAGGACGCCGGCACGTTTGATCTGCTGCTCAAACTCGGCGAAAGCCCAATCCCCCTTGGCGGTTTGCGTGGCAAACAGGTGGATGAATTTCACCAACTCGTCAGCTTTGACCGATTCCTGGAAGATGATGGTGCCGATCTGGTGGCTCTTTAAATCCTCCATCACATGCGTGAAGTTGGCATAGGTGTCAATGTCCATCTTCAATTTCATTTCGCCGATGAACAGCGCGTCCCGCTCCACGCGGAGGGACAGATCGCCCAGTTGGTGCTGGAGATTGGCGAGTGTCCGCTGAAACTGCTCGAACACCTGTTCGAACGCGATGTTCTTGACATTGTGGATCTGGGCCGTCCGCAGAAGGATCGAGAACTGGTTGACCAGCCCCTTGCCCAATTGCAGCAGTTCTTGATCGACGCCGACGCTCATATCCGAGCCTGCCTGATCACGAGTTCACGGGCCGTTCCCCGCAGGGCGGCCAAGCACGCTTCCTGCAGCCCCCGGCTGGCGTGCTGGCTTCCCTCCTCCAGGAGGGCAATCGCTTCGTCCGTGCCCATCTGTTTGAGAGCATAGGCGGCGCACCAGCACAACTGTTCGTGTTCGCTCCGCCGCCACCAGGAGCTGCCCTTCAAATACTGCTTGAGAATGGCCAGGGCTTCGGGACGGCCGGATGATCCCAGCGCCACGAACGCTTCGAGTTTCTCCGAGATATCCTTGGCGGCAAAGTGCCGCTCCTCAATGATGGCGGTCAACGGCTCGAGCACGCGCGGCGTTTTTCTCCGGGCCAGCGCCCTCATGGCCATGATTCTGACCGAGCTCTCCGCGTCGCGTAGACTCTCCAGCAGGACATCGATCACTTTTTCTGCGTCCATGCCATCCAGGATTTTGATGACCTCTTTACGGACGCGCGGCTCGGGGTGGCGGATCAACGGAGCCAGGTGATCAATCACTTTGACTCCTCCGATCCGTCCCATCACGTAAATCAGGTTGCGCACCACAAACCACCGGTCATCCTTTAATCGTCCGGCCAGCACATCAAGATGATCCCGACCCAGCGGCACCATGGCGTCGCAAATGACTTTACGGGTTTTCATCACCGCCACCGTGCCCAACAAATCGGAGAGCGGCCCCAGCGCCTGAGGGGCCATCGCCTGGATAAATGCCGTCAGAGACGGCGCATCCAGAGTTTTCTCCTTGTTGAGCACTGCGGCGAGTTTCTCAAGCCGTTCGGGCGTGCCCAATCGCATCAGAAACTGGTGCAAGCTGGACTTGAAGGCCTCGGCCTGCTGGGGGGGATGATCGTAGAGCTGCCTCACCGTGGCCGCGCATGACGCCGCGCGATACAAATCCCCCCGTTCAAGGAACAGATCGACCAGCTTTTCCATGATCTCAAGAATTTCACCGAACGACGTCTCATCCAGCTCAATCTCGAGCATTACGCTGAGGATGTCGAGCAATTGCGCCACGGCGTCCCGTTGCTGTTCCTTGGCAACCTGCTGTTTGAGTTGCTGA
>DATJYI010000075.1:0-7990 GCA_035499635.1 Nitrospiria bacterium
GAATGTCTTCCCGTCACAGCAAGTTTTACTCTATCCCCGCACGGACCAACTCCTCAACTTCACGTTGTCGCAACCGCTCTTCACCGGCGGCAGGGCAGTTGGGGGGTTCAAGGAGGCGACGGCGTTGATGCATGCCGGGGAAGAGAGCGTGAAGCAAAATCGCGAAGAACTACTGATGAGTGTGGCCCAAGCATTTTACGGCGTGTTAAAGGCTCATAAACGCGCGGAGTTGTTCGAGGCGGAACGTCAACGGTTGGAAGAACATCGACGTGAAGCGGAAGCTCGAGTCAAGGTGGGGGATGCGACGAAAACCGTCTTCCTGCGGGCTGAAGCGGAGCTGGCCGGCGCCCAGGCGGCGCTGGTTCGCGCCCGTTCAGACGAATTGATCGCGCGAGAGCAATTGGCCGTGCTGACGGATCTGCCAGCAGACGCCGCACTGGCGACGCCGTCCGCCCAGGTTGCGCCCGCCATCTCCGACAGTCTTGTGACTGACGCGCAGCTGCACCGCCCCGAATGGCTGAGCAGCCGGTACGAAGAGCAAGCGGCCGAACGTCAAGTCCAGGTTGCCCGTGCCGGATTTCTCCCGACGCTGTCGCTCCAGCTGACGTACCAGCTTGAGCGTCAGACGCCTGATACCGCTTTTTTCATCAGTCCGAATCAGTACGCGACTCTCCAGCTCCAGTTTCCGTTATTTGAAGGCGGACTACAACTGGCCAAAATGCGGGAAGCCTACTCCCAATTGAAGGCCGCCACACTGAATACCGAATATCTGCAAGTGTCGATCAGGGCAGAGGTCCGTAACGCCCTGAGGGATGTTCAGACATTGGCGGGCGTGGTCGAGCAATTCACGGCGCAAGTCGCGTTTGCCAGAGAAAATTATGAATTGACGTCACGCCAGTTCGCCGTCGGATTGGCCACCAATATCGACGTCCTGGACGCCAACAGCACCCTCCTGTCGGCCGAGCAACAATTGGCCGACGCCACGTTCGATCATGATCTTGCCGTGCTCCGCCTGTACAAAAGTCTCGGCCGGCTGTCCATCCATCTGATGGGTGAGTGAGCGGCGAGTGTTGTTCTATTGTGGGGGCTCGCGCCTGCCTGCCGGCAGGCAGGTCGCCCCCTCCATGTGCCTGTGGCATGGAGCCCCTCGGGCGACTCCTCGGAACAAGCCTGCCCCTCACGCTCTCCGCCTCTGGCGGGTTCCCACGGGTGGCGCGATCCGCCCGAGGCGGAAGAGGACCCCGCCTTTACTTCGAATCGAAGATGAGAAGTCATCTTCGATTCTCAGTACAAGCAGGCGGGGGTGAATACAGTCTTGCGCACGACGTGCATCGTTCAAAGTGCCACGGCTTCACCCTGATCGGGTTCACCGTGAACGGGCTTGCCCGTGGGAATCTGCGACCGAGCCGGGCTCGGCGCTGTGCCCTGAATTGTCCATGCCTCATCGGCGTATTTGCCCAGCGACAACGCATTGGCCAGGAGAGATTCCTCTTCGGTCAGCGTTCCGGCCGTCAGCGTAATATTCCAGATCGTGGCCAGGCTCCGGGCCATATGATGGGCGAGCCGATCGGCTGTGACCGGCGCGGGCAAAAAATCATTCAGTCCCGCGGCGGCTTGCAGATCGCCGTCACCGACTGGCAGCCAGCGGGCCACTTCCTCCGCGTCGTGTCGAAGCAGGATTGATCCCTGCTGAAGGAACCGATCGCGCCACCGGCGTTGCGCGCTGCCGATCACTTTTTTCCCCATGAGAGTGACCTCGTACCAGGATGGCTCATCGAAACAGAAGGACGACGAGCGTGCGCGGTCCCGTAGCGCGCGTTCCCTTCGATCCACCGGACGGTCCGATGTCGCCGGACCATCCACCTGCAGATCGAGCTGTTGGAGGCTCGCGGCAAGCGCGCGGCCGATGACGGCGACCGTGTCCGACAACGCGGATGGAAAGAGAGATGAGGGCAGCGGACAGAGGATACTGTAGGTCAGCTCGTACCGGTGCCAGACGGCACGGCCACCGGTGATCCGCCGCAGCACTGGGACTCCGGCTGATCGGCAGGGTGCCGCGCGCACCGCCTGATCGACGTTTTGAAATCGACCGATCGACACGGCCGGCCGATCCCATTGATAGAATCGGAGCGTAGGCGTGCCGCGCTGATCGGCGCACGCGAGTGCGATCGCTTCATCGATGGCCAGGGCCATGGGGGGCGGCATGGGATTGTGGATCAACAGGCGCCAGGGAGTCAGCGAGGCAGGCATCGCTGAGTATGCTAAGGGGTGGAGGCCGTGACAGTCAACCACCGGGTGACCGACGGCGAATTCTCCATTTTGATCACCGTCTCGTGGGCGATCGCCATTGACAGCTTTGAATGCGCTGTGATAGCGTGATTCGTCCATCGAGGAGGTCGCGATCGTGCAAAAACGGTATCTGTTGGCGCCCGGACCGACACCGGTCCCGCCGGAAGTGCTGCTGGCTATGGCGCAGCCCATTTTTCACCATCGTGCGCCCGAATTTACCGACTTACTGGGTCGCGTCAGGGACGATCTGAAATGGATCTTCCAAACCCGCAATGACGTGCTGATCCTGGCCTCGACCGGCACCGGGGGAATGGAGGGGGCGGTCGCGAATTTCCTCAATCCCGGCGAAAAAGCGCTGGTGGTCAACGGCGGCAAATTCGGCGAGCGATGGACGAAGCTGTGCAACACGTTTGGCGCAAAGGCGGAGGAAATCAAGGTCGAATGGGGGCATGCGGTCGATCCGCAACAGGTGGCCGATGCACTCAAACGCGATCCGTCCATCAAAGCGGTGTACGTGCAGGCCAGCGAGACCTCCACCGGTGTGGCGCACGATTGTCGCGCAATCGGCGCGGCGGTCAAGACGCACCCGCAGACCCTGCTGGTGGTTGATGCCATCACCGCGCTTGGCGTCTTCGATCTGAAAACGGATGAGTGGGGATTGGACGTAGTTGTAACCGGTTCGCAGAAGGCCTTCATGCTGCCGCCCGGCCTGGCCTTTGTCAGCGTGAGTGACAAGGCCTGGCAAAAAGCCGCGTCGACGAAAAACGCAAAATTTTATTTCGATTTTAAAAAAGAACGGGATGCCCAGCAGAAAAACCAGACGGCCTACACGGCGGCTGTGTCGTTGGTCGTCGGACTGGCCGAGGTGTTGAAAATGTTCAAGGCCGAGGGGCTGGAGAGCCTCTTCGCCCGTAACCACCGGCTGGCCGACGCGACGCGCGCGGCGATGCAGGCGATCGGGCTGTCACTTTTTGCCAAGACGTCGCCCAGTGACGCGCTGACCGCCGTCGAGGCGCCTCCAGGCGTGGACGGACAACAGATCTACAAACAATTGCGCGTCCGGTACGGCGTGACGGCGGCGGGCGGACAGGATCAGTTGAAAGGCAAGGTCTTCCGGATTGCGCACATGGGTTACGCCGACACGTTTGATGTCGTCATCGCCGCTGCGGCGACGGAGATGGTGCTCAAGGAGCTGGGCTACGCCGTGCAGCTGGGCAAGGGCGTCGGCGCCGCGCAGGAACGGCTGATGCCGGCCGGCAAGTAAGCCACTCCGATGAAGGTCCTCGTCAGCGACAAACTGTCCGACCAGGGCGTCAAAATTCTCAAGGACGCGGGTCTGACCGTCGACGTCAATACCAAGCTCGGTCCCCAGGAGCTGCTTCAGGTCATCCCTGATTACGAAGGCCTTGTGGTGCGCAGCGGCACCAAGGTAACCAAGGACGTGCTGGCGGCGGCGACAAAATTGAAGGTCGTGGGCCGGGCGGGCAGCGGGCTCGACAACGTCGACCTGGAGGAGGCCACCCGGCGGGGCGTTGTGGTCATGAACACACCGGGAGGCAACACGATCACCACTGCCGAACATTCCGTCGCCCTGATGCTGAGCATGGTCCGGATGATTCCGCAGGCGACGGCGTCAACCAAGGCTGGCAAATGGGAGAAAAGCCGGTTTACCGGCATCGAACTCTACAACAAAGTGCTCGGCATCATCGGCATGGGGCAGATTGGCGGCCACGTCGCCAAGCTTGCCCAGGGGCTGTTGATGCGGGTGGTCGCCTACGATCCCTATCTGTCGCCTGAGACGGCCAAGAAGGCCGGCGTGGAAAAAGTCGAGCTGGAGGATCTCTTCCGGCGGGCCGACATCATTACGGTGCACGTGCCGCTCACACCCGAAACCACAAAATTGATCAACGCGGACAGCTTTAAGCTAATGAAAGACGGGGTGCGGATCGTCAATTGCGCCCGCGGCGGCATCGTGGACGAAGCCGCGCTGTATGACGCGCTCGCCAGCGGGAAAGTCGCCGGCGCGGCGATGGACGTCTTTGAAAAGGAGCCGGTCGATCCACACCATCCGCTGTTGACGTCGGATACCGTGGTCTGCACTCCCCACGTTGGTGCGGCCACCACCGAAGCCCAAGAACAGGTGGCGGTGGCCATCGCGGAGCAGATCGCCGATTATCTCATCAGGGGGATCATTCGGCACGCGGCCAATCTGCCTTCCGTACCGGCCGATTTGCTCCCGAAGCTTCAGCCCTACCTTGTGTTGTCCGAGAAAATGGGCGCGTTCCTGGCGCAACTGTACGAGGGGGCGTTGCAGCAGGTCACGATCGAATACCGGGGCGAGGTGGCGGAGCTGTCCGCCGGAGGCGGAACGGCGCCTCTGACCATCGCGGCTCTGCGCGGCCTCCTCAACCCGATTCTAGAGAACAACGTCAATTATGTCAACGCGCCGGTTGTCGCCAAGGAGCGGGGCATTGAGGTGCGGGAAGTGCGCAGCGACGACGCCGGCAATTTCACCAGCCAGCTCGTGCTCAGGATCAAAACGGACCGCGGTACGGAGCAGGTGGCCGGCACGCTGTATAAACAGAGCGAGCCGCGCATCGTCAACGTCAACGGCATCCCGTTAGAGGTGACGCCATCCGGCTCGATGCTGGTGTTGGTCAACAACGACCAGCCCGGTGTCATCGGCAAGATCGGCACGTTGCTCGGCGACAGCCGGATCAACATCGCGCGGATGGAGCTGGGACGGGAGGCACCGAACGGCAGGGCGATCTCCGTGATCGGCATCGATGCGCCGGTCCCCGCCGCGCTGCTCGAACAGCTGCGCCGGCTACCGCAGATTCTCTCCGCCAAGCAGATTCGTCTGTAACCGGTTGCGACAGGATGCCATGACGCGCGCGAAACAGCATCCGCGGGCGATGAGCCCCGTGGGCGTGGCATCTCTGCTGCCGGAACGGGCCCGCCTGCAGCGCCGACTGGAATCGCGCGTGATTGATCACTTTACCCGCGCGGGCTATCAGGAAGTGATCCCCCCACTGGTCGAATATCTCGATGTCATCGCGCCCGTGCTGGGCGGAGGGCTGGTGGAGCGGGCCTACACCTTTGCCGACCGGGCCACGGGACGGCTGATGGTGTTGCGGCCGGACGTCACCCCGCAGATCGCCCGCATGGTCGCGCAATTGCTGGCGGACCAGCGGGAGCCCCTCCGGTTCTGCTATCGGGCGACTGTCTTCCGTCACGAAGAAGCGCACGCGGGGCGGGAGCGGGAGGTCATGCAGATCGGCGTCGAGCTGATCGGCCCCAGCGACGCCGCGGCCGACGCGGAGGTGATCGTCCTGGCGCTTTCCACGCTGGAGGAGCTGGGCATCGGCGGGGTGCGGGTCGCGCTGGGCCACCCAGGAGTCTTCGAGGGATTGGTGGAGGGCATCGATGTGCCGGAGCCGGTCGTGCGGGAGTTGCGCGATGCCCTGGCCCGCCGGGACCGGTCCGAATTGACGGCGCTGGCGCGCAAAACACTGCCGTCGAAGCGTGCCGCGAGGATGGAGGCCTTGATCGACAGCATCGGGTCCGCCGACGTGCTTGCGGAGGCCTCCGGGCGTGGCAAAGAGGAGCCGCCGGGGAGATCCGCAGACGCGCTCCGGCGACTCGGCGACATCTACCGCCGCGTCGACAAGGCCGGCTACGGCAGGGGTGTGTTGATCGATCTGGGCGAGGTCCGCGGCTTCGAGTATTATACGGGGATGGTCTTCGATCTGTTCGTCGAGGGCATCGGGTACGAGGTCGGCGGCGGCGGCCGGTATGACCAGCTGATCGGCCGTTTTGGCGTGGACCGACCCTCAACCGGGTTTGCATTCTCCGCAACACCACTGTTGCAGCTGCTGGCCCGCCGAGACGAGGCGGGACGGGACGGCGAACTGGAGGGGGGGGCGGAGGGGCGTCGTGGCCGTTAATCCATTTGCCATCGGCATCGAGAAGCTGCCGCCGCAGAATGTGGAGGCGGAACAATCCGTGCTGGGGGCGATCCTCCTGGAGAACCACGCGCTCAACCGCGCCATGGAGCTCCTGAGCCCGGATGATTTCTACAAGGAAGCCCACCGGCGGATCTTCCAGGCGATCCTCGAACTGAACGACCGGAACGAGGCGATCGATCTGGTGACGTTGACTGAGTCGCTGCGCCGACGGAACGATCTGGAGGGTGTGGGAGGCGCATCCTATCTGACCGATCTTGTCAACGCTGTTCCGACGTCGGCCAACATCAGCCATCACGCCAAGATCGTGCATGAAAAATCGCTCCTGCGCCAGCTCGTTCGGACCTCCACCGAGATCGCCGCGAGGGGCTACGAATCGACCGAGCGGATCGAAGAGTTGCTCGATTACGCCGAGCAGCGAATTTTCGGCATTTCCGACGCCAAGATGAAATCGCCGTTCCATCCGATCCGTGAAATTGTCAAGGAAAGTTTTGAGATGATCGAGCGGCGGTACGAGCAAAAGGAGAGCGTGACGGGCGTGCCCACGGGCATCCCCGAGATGGATAACCTGACGGCCGGATTGCACCCCGGAGATTTGATCATCGTAGCCGGGCGTCCCAGCATGGGCAAAACTGCCTTTGCGTTGAATATCGCCCAGCATGCTGCGATCGAGAAACGGATGCCGGTGGCAATTTTCAGCCTGGAGATGGCGCGGGAGCAGCTGGCCATCAGAATGCTCTGTGCCGAAGCACGGGTCGACGCACACAAATTGCGGTCCGGCTACCTGGGCGCCGCCGACTGGCCGAGGCTGACCGCGGCGGCGGGACGGATCACCGAAGCGCCGATCTTTATCGACGACAGCGCGGGGTTGTCCGTGCTGGAGCTCCGGGCCAAGGCCCGGCGGCTCAGCCGCGATCAGGATCTCTCGGTGATCATCGTCGACTACCTGCAGCTGATGCGCGGCCGGGGTGACGCCGACAACCGGGAGCAGGAAATTTCGGAAATCTCCCGGTCGTTGAAAGCGCTGGCCAAGGAATTGCGTGTGCCGGTCATCGCGCTGTCCCAGCTGTCGCGCGCGGTGGAGAGCCGGACGGACCGTCGTCCTCAACTCTCCGACCTCAGGGAATCGGGCGCCATCGAGCAGGACGCGGACGTGGTGATGTTCGTCTACCGTGAAGAGGTTTTCAAGCCGACCGAAGAAAACCGGAACATGGCCAAGATCATCGTCAGCAAGCAGCGCAATGGTCCGACGGGCGATGTTGACGTCGTCTTCTTGAAGGAGTTCACGCGATTTATGCCCCACGCGGCGGGCTACTGACCGCGAGTCCCGGCAATAGAGAGGAGCGTTTATGTTTGGTCTCGGCATGCCAGAACTCATCGTCATCCTGCTGATTGTCCTGATCGTATTCGGAGTGGGCAAATTGCCTGAAATCGGCGAGGGATTAGGCAAGGCCATTCGGGGCTTTAAGCGGGGCATGTCGGACGGGACGGATGAGGGCGATCAACCCTCTGATCGTTCCCGCAGCCGCTCCAATGAGGCGCCGCCCAAACCGCCCCAAGCACCGTCATAACCGAATGAGCCGGCCGTCGGTGCACGGTCTGCGACCGTCAGGCGACATGGTCGTCGGATTATCGGATTATCCCTGAAAGTTTGACTTCACTCAGTCGCTGTGATTAAATAAAAATATCGATGTCTCATGCGCACCCGGCTACTCCAATTGGGAGAGCATCGAACA
>DATJYI010000076.1:0-3725 GCA_035499635.1 Nitrospiria bacterium
CTGGACGATTGATGAATCAGCTCCTTATAGTCGGTGATGGCTTCAATGATGCGTTTCACTTCATTATCATTCAACATGGACGCCTCTCCTGTGTGGACACACGAGCTCCGCTCCCTCCGCCCTTCCGCCGAATTGGAGGCCACGGTCCCTGCCGTGGCCCCCAATTGCTCAGTACAATCCCGTATTACACCGCAACCGGCGTGCCACGCGTCATGGCCTGAAAATGCTAAAGTTTTTGGTCGGCTGGCCCGCCTTGCTGCCCCTGACCGCGCCCCGGTGTGTAATCAAGTTCCATCCGGTTGAATGCCAAATGACGGCCCCTTTGGGCGTATCTTCTCGCCGTAGTCTCCGCTTCTGCGACTGATTTGAATCTTCCCCAGATTTCGATCCCCCTGTAATCCTTCATTTTCCCCCTTGACGCCGGGCCAAAAGACGGCTACTCTGGGCAATATGGTCAAACGGCTATCATTAATAATAGGTGGAGCGGTCCTAGCAGGGGCTTGGGTGCTGGCGGCGTTTTTGCCCGTGGACAAGTCCGATCCGGTTGGTCCGGCGTCGGCACAGGCTGATAACACACCAGCCGGCCAACTCGAAGGGCCGACTGCTCCCTCCGGTCAGGCGGACGATGCGTTGCTGGCCTATCTCAATCCGAAAAAACTTTCAGTTCGTTCGGAGGCTGCCCTGGTGGTCGACGACCGCGACGGTCACGTGCTCTATGAGCGGAACATGCACATGAGACGGCCGATTGCCTCTCTGACCAAGCTGATGACCGCCATGGTGACGTTGGACGCCGGATTGCCGGAGGATGAGGTGATCACCATTACCAGGGCGGACCGGGACAAACTGCGCGGCTCCGGTTCAAAGCTCAACTTCGGCACCAAGCTGACGCGACGGGATTTGATCAAGATCGCCCTGGCCGGTTCCGAGAACCGGGCGGCCATGGCCCTTGCGCGCACCTATCCGGGAGGGCCGGAGCACTTCGTGATGACGATGAACGATAAGGCCAAGCGACTCGGCCTGTCGGAAACAACCTTCCGCGATCCGGCCGGTCTCCATCGGGGCAATCTGTCGACCGCGGCCGACCTGGCGGCGTTGGTCAACGCCGCCTCCCGCTATGCGCTGATCCGCGAGTTTACAACGGTCCCGATCGATTCGGTGACGGACCGACGGACGGGTTGGAAGGTTCGGTTTGTGAATACCAACCGCCTGGTCCGAAACGGCCGCTGGGACATCGAGCTGAGCAAGACGGGCTACATCGCCGACGCCGGTCATTGCCTGCTGATGCGGGCCGAAATCGCCGAACGGCCGATGACGCTGGTGCTGCTCAATTCGTGGGGCGAATTGACAAAATATGGCGACGCCAATCGCATCCGCAAGTGGATCGATCACGCCGATCAAAAAGCCCGGAACGCCACCCGTGATCAACAAGCGTCTCTTGCCCCGGCGGGCGATCCGCCATCCCGCCGGGTCCGCCAATCCTGACCAGTTATTTCTGTCAACGTGATCTGCGCGTGCCAACGGTCATGGCGCAAGCCTCATCTCGTATCATCCGACGCCGGCCGCCACATTACAGCAGAGGGGGATTGCAATCCAGCTTGCATCTGAATAAGATGGGCGGCAGGCCGTCATACAGCAAGAGACGGCAGGTATGATTGTGTTCACACCCACAGGAGGTAGACCCATGCGGTGGCTCGGTTATGCAGGACTGGCGGTGTTGGCAATGATGTTTGTGGTGTTCTCCGGACAAAGCGCACAGGCGGCGAACCCGGCCCTGCCGCTGGCGGCCGGGGCGAGCGCGGACGCGAAGATGCATAATGACGCTGGCATCGATCACTATAATCAGGGCCACATGGATGTGGCGGAGAAGCATTTCCGCGAGGCGATTGCGGCGGATCCCAATGCCGCCGAGGCGCATTACAATCTTGCGCTGACGCTGGATGCACAGGGGATGCACAAGGAAGCCGCCGATGAGTTCAAGAAGGCCCTGGATCTCGGCTCAAAGAATCCGGCGATCGCCAATTCGGCGATTCTGAAAAAGCATCTCGGGATGAAGTAACAGCAGCCGTCAAGCCCAAACGACCACCTTGGGGTCCGGGAGGCATGCCTTCCGGACCCCGTTCTTATTTATGACGGAGGTGCGGCGGGATCGGATCGGGCGTATGACCTGCGATCACAATCGTAGTGGCGAGGCGCGCGTGGAGGATTTACAGACGTTTGAACTGCTTGCTCAACGACAGTTCCTGGCATTGGTACGAGGAGCCGATATCGACGCCATAGATTTTCTTCGGCGTGGTCAGGAGCCGTTCGTAGAGCAGGCGGCCGACCCGTTGGCCGTCTTCAAGCAGGAAGGGAACCTCGTGGGAGCGCACTTCGAGCACCGCGCGCGTGCCCTTGATATCGGCGCTGCCGTAGCCGAAGCCGGGATCGAAAAATCCGGCATAGTGAATCCGGAATTCGCCGACCGAGGGGTCGTAGGCGACCATCGCCGCGGCGTAATTGGGCGGCACGCGCACTTTTTCCTTTGAAATAAGAATGTAAAAATCGTCGGGATTGAGGATCAGGCTCCGGTTCGACGGCCGGCGGATCACCTCCCAATAATCGGTCGGGTCATAATAGTCGACCAGATCGAGATTGATCAGCGGGGCGTGGCGTTTGGCCCGGTAGCCGATGATTTCGGATGAATCCCGCCCCTGCAGGTCAATCGAAATCCAGAGCCCCTTTGAGATCACGGCGTCGGCGGGCTCGTCGCCTTCGAGATAGACGAGCGTCTCCCTGGAGTGCAGCTGGTCAAGCGCCGCGTCGGATGGCGGCGGCGCGCCGCGCACAAACCGCAATTGATTGAGCTTGGTTCCCTGCCGCACCAGGATGCTGAAGGTTTTCGGCACCACCTCCACGTAGAGTTTGCCCTTGTAGCCTTCGGTGACGCGCTCGAACTCCTTGGAGTAGTCTGTGATCAGCCGGGTAAAGACGTCCAGACGGCCCGTGGTGCTCTTGGGATTCGCTTTGCCGGATAGCTGCACCGGCAGCCGCAGTTCCTCCAGGAGCGGAATGATGTAGACGCAGCCCCGTTCAAGGACGGCCGGCGTGGTCAGGTCGATCTCATGCATGAACAGTTCTTCGATCCGGTCCCGGACGGTCGCCTGGTCGCCGGGCAGGAAACTCGCCCGGACGCGATAGGCCACGGGGCCGAGCCTGAGATCGATGCTGGCCGGCTGAATCTGGTCCTCGCCGATCGGCCAGTCGGCCGGCGCGCTGACGTGGCCGTTTTTAATCAGCTCGTCAATTCCCTGCGAGGGGATGAGGCCGGTGGTGTGAAGAAGACGCAGATCCTTCTCCAGCTCGGGGAAAATGTTGGCGATGTCGGGCTGCATCGGGGGAACATCGTAGCGGAAACGGGTGGCGATATCAAGCGCAAACCGGTGCCGTGAGCCAGTGCCGATTCGCCAGCACGAGGGCTGGGTTGTCAGGGTCGGGGCTCCGCGACCGGTCGCTCCGGCGCACGGACTGATCTGATTGCGCTGCCTGCGGAACTTGTTGTCCACGTTGCTTCGCAGTGGTCAACTTCGAACTTCCTCGGCTTTCCGCTTTCAGCGGAAACCACGTTCTTGTCTCTCTGCGCCTCTCGCTTATGCCGCTGCGGCCTATCCCTCACAGCGTAGAGATCAGGGTGAAAAAGAACGGTGTACAATACACGCATGGACGAGTCGTTGACGCCGGAACTGCTC
>DATJYI010000077.1:0-6955 GCA_035499635.1 Nitrospiria bacterium
ATCTTCTGCCGGACCGCGACGGCATTCGTCGCGTCCGGCTCGGCCAGCAGATATAGTTTCAGGTTCCGCGCCGCGGCGACAACATCCCCCCGCTGTTCCAGAGCCTCGGCGTAGTGAGCGTAGGCGTCCGCCCACCAGGGCGCCAGAAGCAGGCAGTCCTTCCATGCCGTCAGTGCCTCCCCCGCCTTCGCCGGACCATCGGCCGGCGCGGCCCCATTGACGGCCGCAGCGGCATCGGCGACGCGGCGTCGGGCGTCATCCGGGATAGCGGGCGGCGGATTGAGCTGCAACGCCAGATGAATGATCCGCTCCCGGATGCGCCGGTCGGCCTCAAGCGGCGGCGGATCGGGCAGGGCTCGAAGCGCGGTCAGATAGTCCTGGAATGCCTCCTGTGCGCGACCGGCCTGTTCCGCGGCGCGCGCCGGCGCCTCCGGATCATCGGTCCGGCGCAGATAGGCCGCCCAGGCCGCCGCCCGCCGTTTTGCTTCGGCGAGCTGTTCGTCCGTCAGCGTCATAGCGTTCATCATCCGCTGGGCGTCCTTCTGGCCTGCGGCGTTTGCAAGCGACAGCCACATGTAGGCCGTCACGTCATTGCTGGCCGCGCCGCGCCCGTCATGATACATGGAGCCGAGGGCAGCCTGCGCGTAGCCGTTCCCCTGCTCCGCCGCCTTGCGGTACCAATTCAGCGCCTCCACCTCATCCTTGGCGACTCCCCGGCCGTTGTCGTACATTGAGCCGAGATTGAATTGCGCATAGTCATACCCCTGCTCCGCCGACTTGCGGTACCACTGCGCCGCCTGCGTCTCGTCCTTAGGGACTCCACGCCCCTCCTCATAGATCACGCCGAGTTTGAATTGTGCGGCCGCGTGCCCCCGCTCCGCCGCCCTGCGGTACCAGGTTACCGCTGCCGTTCCGTCCCTGGCCACGCCCTGACCGTTCGCGTACATCGTGCCGAGATAGGATTGCGCCCACGCCTCGCCGTGATCCGCGGCCTGCCTGAGTATCGTCTGGGCATCCGGATCGGCGTACATCGACCCTTCATCCACCAGAGTCACGACGGCCCGGCTTTGCTGGCCGTTGCGCAGATACAGCAACGGGACCTGTGATCCCACAGGGTGCCTGTGGATTTCTTTCGCCATCGTCGCCTGCGTGTCGACCGCCACGTCATCGACCCGCAGGATCACGTCGCCCGCCGCCAGCCCGGCCTTCTCCGCGGGGCCTTTGGGAAAGACGGCCTCGACGCGAACTCCCGGAGCTGGAATTCCGCCAGGATTCCCCGTGGCAAATAAGACGCCGAGCGCCGCGCGGGCGACCGGAGGCGGAGTGGACACGGTATCCGCCGCCAACGCCGGCATCGCCGCGAGCGCAAGCGCTGCGGAAACGCAGAGGATGGCCGGCATCCACACCCCGAAGGGTCGGGTCGGTTTCATTTCAGCTTCATCCGGATGCCGTGTGTGAAGTCGGCTCTCCCAGTATCTATCATGTCCCGCCGGAGATGTAAATCGTCCATTGCAACCAGCCTGCTTGTTCTGAGCATCGAAGTGCGCTGTTTCTCTTCGATTCGACGTAACGGCGGGGCACTCCGGCTCATTCCACCGGTGGGCAGGGGGAGCACAGCGAGCCAGAGTGGGGGGGATCAAGACGCGGGGCACCCGCCTTTCGGCGGGCAGGTCGGGGGTGAATCTCCGCACGGGCCGCCACATCAAATGATCGACGCGAGCCCCTCTCTATTCGTTTGGAGCAAATTACCTCATCATCGTCGACTCCCTGTGGCAGAATTCCACAGGTGATGGTCGTTCTTGAATCGGCATTGATCAGACACGGCTTTAATCCGATTGATTCTTCAGGCTTGTTGCTTGCGTATTTCGATGAGGCCACGTGCGCACGGTTTTTGCACTGTTAAATTGCTAATGTGATAATACCATGGCGTCGCATCGCCGGCTTGGCCAGATGAAGAAGAAGCATGCAGCGGATCGATGATGACAGCAGGCGGGCAAAGGAGAAGCTCCTGCAGCTCAAGGAGAGGACTAAATTGATCCTTTTTCAACAAGAGTGAAAGGAGTCATCGTGAGAACCCGCCATGTCAGCACATTGATTCTGATCCTGTTTCTGTCGTTGACCATGGTTCTGCCGCCGGGCTTGCTCGCCCAGACATCCGGCGCCGGGCCCCAGCCGGGCAGTGAGCTGACCTGGCCGCGCGTCCATCAAGAACAGGGGTTGACCGTGTTCATCTACCAGCCCCAGATCGAGCAATGGACAGGCGACCGGATTGAAGCCCGCTTGGCTGTCGGCGTGCAAAAGACCGGGGCCAAGTCGCCCGTTTACGGCGTGGTCTGGATGAGCGCCACGGCTGACGTGGACAAAGCCGCCGGCATCGTCATGATACGCGACACCACGCTCACCAAAGCCACATTCCCCACGGATCCGTCCAAGGAGGGTGACTATCTGAACGTGCTCCGAAAATATTTCTCCAAGGGGCCGAAGGCGGTTGCGCTTGATCATCTGGAAACCAGTTTCGCCATTTCCCAGGCCGTGAAGCAGGCGAAGGTTGTCGCCGTGAAGAATGACCCGCCGCGCATCATCTTCAGCAGCACGCCGGCCCTGCTGGTGCTCATCGACGGCGCACCGGTTCTTCGCCCGGTGGGGAGCCAGAATGCCGAGCGCGTCATCAACACCAACGCCTTGATTGTCAACATCAGCGGCAGGTTCTACCTCTCGGCCATGGATCATTGGTATGAAGCGTCCGCGTTCGACGGTCCCTGGACGGTGACAACCAGCGCGCCGGCATCGCTTGAGCCGATCAAACAGAGTCTCGCGGCGGCCAGACAAGTCGATCTGATGGAGCCGCCGCCGGATGCGGCGCTCCCCCCCACCCCGCCAGCCGTCTACGTCAGTACCGTGCCGGCTGAGGTGATCCAGTCGGACGGCCAACCGGAGTTTTTGCCCATTGAGGGGACCGGTCTGCTCCAGGTAAAGAACAGCGACGACATCATCTTCATGGATGTGAGTTCAAATGATTACTATGTGCTCATTTCCGGTCGGTGGTTCAAGGCGAAGTCACTCAACGGGCCCTGGGCGTTCGTGCCGGGCAAGAAGCTGCCGGCGGATTTTGCGAAGATCCCTCCGGACCATGCCCGGGCCAACGCGCTCGTTTCCGTCCCCGGCACGCCGCAGGCCGATGAAGCGGTGATCGCCAATTCCATCCCCCAGACCTCGACGGTGAACCGGCAGGAGGCCGCGCTGGAGGTCCACTATGACGGCCCGCCGCAGTTCGAGCCCATCGAAGGCACTCCCCTGCAATATGCGGTCAACACGCAGCTGCCGGTCATTCGCGTCGATGCTCAGAGTTACTACTGCGTGCAGAACGGCGTGTGGTTTGTCGCCCCCTCGGCCACGGGCCCCTGGAGTGTGGCCACCGACGTGCCGCCGGTCATCTACTCGATTCCGCCCAGTTCGCCGCTCTACTATGTCACGTACGTGCGCGTCTACGGATCAACCCCGGATGAAGTCTATGAAGGCTACACCCCGGGGTATCTCGGCACCGTCGTGTCGCCGGACGATACGGTGGTGTACGGCACCGGCTACTACTATCCGCCATATATCGGAACCGACTGGATCGGCTGGCCCTACACGTATGGATTTGACGCCGGCTTCGCGTGGGACGTTTATTGGGGCTTTGGATTCGGGTTTGGAGCGGCGGCGATTTGGGGCGCCTGGTGGAATCCCTGGTGGGGGCCTATCGGATGGGGATGGCACCATTATCACCGGCCGTACACGCACACGAATCTCAACCGTGTGAACATCTATCAGCACTGGGGCCGGAACGTGGCATCGATTAACCATCCGTACAACGCGAACGAGTATCGGAACGGCCGCTGGACTCAGAGCGGAGGCAGGACGTTTAATCCCTATTCCGGGCGCCAGCGGCCGGGCGTACGGAGCTGGGACGCCAACGCCGGACGGGTGGCGCCCCGTCCCCCGACCAAAACGCCTTCCACAACGAGAAACAATATCTTTGGAGGAAGAAACGGACATGTGTATCGCTACAACCCGTCGGGCTACTGGGAAAGAAACACGCCGAGCGGCTGGCAGAATGCGGAGCGCGCCCCCGGATTCCAAAGCCAGAGCCGGGAACTCAATCAGGAGAGAAATTCCCGCACAATGGGCCAGCAGATGTTTAACAACTCCCGCTCCTCAGGGAGTTTCCGCAGCGGAGGCAGCGCACCCGCGGGCAGGTCTTCCGGCGATTCCCATGGCGGAGGCGGCTCCTCCGGCGGAGGCGGCAGGCGCTAGCTGGTACGCGCACTGACAGGAAAGGAGCGATCATGGATCTCAGCGATGAGGAGTTGGTGGTCCTCCAAAATGAACGGACTGCTGCGAATGCCGGGCACTGTCATAAAATAGCTCCTCCCCCACCGATGGCCTTACCCCGATTCGTCTTGCATTCCGATGCCAGCGAGGCAGGAGATGAGCCGTGATCGGAATTTTGAAACTTGCCTATAAGCTGTTAATCGGCGACCGGGCGAAATTTTCCGCACTGATCGTCGGAATTGCGTTTGCCGTCTTCCTGATGGTGCAGATGACCTCGCTCTTTTCCGGGATCCTCTCCCGGTCTGCCTCCACCGTCACCAACATCGGGGCCAGAATTTGGGTGATGGATCCGGCGGTCAATACGGTGGCGAACACCATCCCGATGCCGGATTATGTGCTGAATTACGTGCGGAGCATTGACGGCGTCAAATATGCCGTGCCCCTCTATTCCGGCGCCGCCTTGGTAAAGCTCCCGAGCGGCACCTATCAGGCGGCGAGCGTGATCGGATTGGACGACGCCACCCTATACGGCAGGCCGGAACTGCTGGAGGGACATATCGATGACATCTTTGCCGAGAACGCGTTCATCGCCGTCAAGGATGCGGAATTCGGCAAGCTCGAATACCCAAAAATCGGCTCGGAATTCGAGCTCAATGACCACCGGGGGGTCATCGTCGGGATCGCCAAGGTCCCGGTGAGCGCCCTGTTTGGCATTCCGACGCTCTACACGACCCTCAATCGGGCGATCCAATATATTCCATCGATGAGATTCACGGTGTCTTACATCATGGTGGAACCGAAGAGTGAGACGGCCATCCCCGGCATCAAGCAACAGGTGCAGCGTCTGGGCTATCGGGCCCTAACGGAGGACGAATTTGTCAAGCGCATCAGCAATTTCTATATCTTTGAAACCGGTCTCGGCACCAATATCTTTATCATGACAATCATCAGCTTTATCGTGGGGCTGTCGATCTCTGGGCAGACGTTTTATACCTTCATCCTGGAGAATCTCGAGAAATTCGGCGCCTTAAAAGCAATCGGGGCCAAAGGGCGCGAACTGATCTACATGATCCTGTTTCAGGCGACGTTTACGGGGCTGATTGGCTATGGCCTGGGGGTTGGCCTCTGCGCGCTCTTGATCGCCATCGCCAAGCTGAGATTGCCAGATTATGCCGCGACAATCCGATACTCTAACCTCGGCTTCGCGTTGGTCATGGTGCTGATCATCATCGCCGCGTCAAGTTACATCGGAATCCGCAAAGTGATCAGGATCGAACCCTTCGACATCTTCCGGGGATGACATGGCCAACCTGGCGGTGAAGGCGGACCGGTTGGTCAAGTGGTTTGGGGAGGGAGAGGCCAGAACCGTTGCGGTGAGGGAGGCCAGCTTTGAAGCCTACTTCGGGGAAATGCTCTATATCGTCGGGCCGTCTGGAAGCGGCAAAACCACGTTGTTAAGCATGATCTCGGGCATCCTGAAACCGGATTCGGGATCCGTTATCGTCGATGAGAAGGAGATCTGGACGCTGCCCGGCGACCAGATCGCAGACTTCAGGCTCAACACTATCGGCTTCGTCTTTCAAGATTATCATTTGTTCCCGAGATTGACCACCGCGGAAAATGTGGCCATTCCCCTGATTTTGAAAAAGCAGGACTGGAACAACGCGATGAAGCTGGCGATCGAATGCCTCGAGATTGTCGGGCTCAAGGCGCGGGCGCATCTGCCTCCCGTCAAGCTGAGCGGCGGGGAGCAACAACGGGTCGCGATCGCCAGGGCGATCGCCAGCCGGCCCGATATTATGATCTTCGACGAGCCGACCGCGTCGCTGGATGGGGACACCGGGAGGAAGATCGTCGAATTCATCAAGTCCAACATTCTGACTGAGCGGAGAGCCATCATCGTGGTGAGCCACGATGACCGGATCTACGAGTTTTCCGATCGCATTCTGAAGATGGAGGATGGCAGGATTGCCGGGGTTATCAAGGGAGGTTCCGGTGAGAAATAGGGCGCTGTTCACCCTCGCAATTCTGGGTGTGCTGGCCGGGCTGGTCAGCGCCTATATCTACAGCATCCAGAAGAAACCACAGCCCCCGGCGTTCAAGCCGGCCACGAATCCCTATAGTAAAGGCCTCTATGTCAACGGCATCATTGAAAGCTACCAATCACACGGCGAGAACATCAACATCTATCCCGAAGTGTCGGGACGGGTCACGCAGATCCTGGTCGCCGAAGACGATCACGTGCGCAAGGATATGCCGCTCCTGAGAATCGACGATTCCGTGCAGCGGGCGACGGTCGAACAGCAGAAGTCGCAGGCCGAGGCGGCGCTGGCCCTGCTCGAAGAACTGAAGGCCCAGCCCAGAAAGGAAAACCTCGACGTGGCCGCCGCCCAGGTCGCGTTCGCACGCGCCAATCTCAAAACTGCGCAGGATGAGTTCGACAAGCAGTTGAAATCGTATCAGCTGGACCAGCAGTCCGTGAGCCAGGACACCCTTGATAACGCCGAGAACGCGGCCAATGCAGCAAAGGCCAGTCTCGCCGTCGCTCAACGGCAGTACGAGCTGACCAAAGCCGGGGCCTGGAGCTATGACATCCAAAACCAGGAAAAGCAGTACACGGCATTGATCAAGGCGTTCAAGGCGT
>DATJYI010000078.1:0-7968 GCA_035499635.1 Nitrospiria bacterium
GGCCAGACTGGGCGAGGGGGGGCGGGCTCGGGTGCGGCAGTCGTTTCAGCTCGGCCCGTCCATGGCGAGAATCGAGGCGGTCCTGCGGGAGGTTGTCGCGGAGGGCGTTGTCGACGGGGCTGCGGGTCGTCCCGCAAGGGCAAGGGGAGGGACGGTATGAAGGCGCTGATTACCGGGATTACCGGACAGGACGGGTCGTACCTGACCGAGCTGTTGCTGGCGAAGGGTTACGAGGTCTTCGGCATTATCCGCCGGTCGAGCTCGTTCAATACCGACCGGATCGACCACATCTATCAGGATCCGCACCTGCCGGACGCAAAGTTGCGGCTCGTCTACGGTGATTTGACCGACGCCAGCTCGTTGAACCGGGTGCTGCGGACCGTCCAACCGGACGAGATCTACAACCTGGGCGCGCAGAGCCACGTGCGGGTCAGCTTCGACATTCCAGAATACACCGGCGACGTCGATGCGCTGGGGACGATCCGGCTGCTGGAGGCGATTCGGGAACTGGGCATCCGTCCGAAGTTCTATCAGGCGTCATCGAGCGAAATCTACGGCAAGGCGGAAGAGACGCCCCAACGGGAGACGACGCGTTTTCAGCCGCGCAGCCCCTACGCGGCGGCGAAGCTCTACGCCTACTGGATGACCGCCAACTACCGCGAAGCCTACGGGCTATTCGCCTGCAACGGCATCCTCTTCAATCACGAATCGCCCCGCCGCGGCGAGACGTTCGTCTCCAGGAAAATCTCCCAGGCGGTCGCGCGGATTTCACTGGGGCTTCAGGACAAGCTGTATCTGGGCAATTTGGACGCCAAGCGGGACTGGGGCTACGCGGGCGAATATGTCGATGCGATGTGGCGGATGCTCCAGCAGAAGAGCCCGGACGATTACGTCATCGGCACCGGGATGACCCATTCCGTCCGGGAGTTTCTCGAGGAGGCCTTCGGCTTGATCGGTCTCAAGTACGACAAATACGTCGAAATTGATCCCCGCTATTTTCGCCCGACCGAAGTCGAGTTGCTGTTGAGCGACCCGTCGAAGGCCGGACGGCGGCTCGGCTGGCGAGCCGACGTCGATTTCAAGACGCTGGTCCGAATGATGGTCGAGTCGGATGTCGAGCGGGAGAAAACCATTCTGGCGGGGAAAAAGCCGGCAATCAGACCGTTGGCGGAAGAGATGACACGATGGGGCGGAGGGAAAGAACGTCGCGGAAAGAGGGCGGCCGGGCGAGGCGGAAAGCAAGCGACAAGAGGCGGGAAATAACGCGCGATCGGAGCGTCCAGTGATGGAGTGGCGGGAGCGGAAGATTGCGGTCACGGGCGGGAGCGGGTTTCTCGGCTCGGCGCTGGTGGAGCGGATGCAGGCGGAGGGATATCGTCATCTCAATGTTCCCCGTCGGCGGGACTACGACCTGACGGCGACGGCCGCGGTGGAGCGGTTCTACGCCGACACGAAGCCGGAAGCGTTGATCCACCTGGCCGCGCTGGCCGGCGGGATCGGCGCCAACATGCGCCGTCCTGGCGACTTTTTTTATCAAAACGCCGTCATGGGCATTCAGCTCATCGAATACGCGCGGCGGACAGGTGTTGAGAAAATCGTGGTGGTCGGGACGGTGTGCGCCTATCCCAAATTCACGCCTGCGCCATTTCGTGAGGAGGAGTTGTGGAACGGCTACCCCGAGGAAACGAACGCCCCCTACGGCCTGGCAAAAAAAATGCTCCTGGTCCAGGCCCAGGCCTACCGGCAACAGTACGGGATGAACGTGATCTATCTGCTGCCGGCGAACCTCTACGGGCCGCGGGACAATTTTGATCTGGAAACATCGCACGTCATTCCGGCCCTGATCAGAAAATGCCTCGATGCAAAGCGGGAAAGGCGTCCGGAGATCGTCTGCTGGGGCACCGGTGCGCCGTCCCGTGAATTTCTCTACGTGGAAGACGCGGCCGAGGCGATCCGGCTGGCGCTGGAACGGTACGACCAGCCGGAGCCGGTCAACGTCGGCACCGGACGGGAGGTGACCATCAAGGCGCTGGCCGAGTTGATTGCGCAGCTGACGGGTTTTACCGGGCGGCTGGCATGGGACGCGTCGCGCCCAGACGGCCAGCCGAGGCGGGTGCTCGATACGTCCAGGGCAGAACGGGTGTTTGAATTTCGGGCGGCCACGTCATTGGAAGAGGGGCTGAAGCGGACGATCGCCTGGTATCGAGCGCAGTGCAATGAATAGATCAAGTCATAAGCGTATGGCGCTGGGGGACCGCGGAGAGAAGAAGCGCATCTCCCCCCGCATGAGCAAGCGTCCTGCAGACGCGAGCGGAAGGTTGGCACATCTCTACGCGGTGGTGCTGGCCGGCGGCGAGGGGAATCGATTCTGGCCGTTGAGCCGCCGAACGGCGCCCAAGCAATTTTTACGGATCGCGGGGCGCCGGACACTGCTCCAGCAGACGCTCGTACGCATCTCCCCTCCGTTGCCGACTCAACGGGTGATGATTGTCACGAATCAGGCCTATCAAAACGACATCATTTGGCAGATCCGGGACATCTTCTCGCGACCGGATGGAGTTAATCTATTACTTGAGCCATCAGCCCGTAATACCGCTCCAGCCCTTGCGTTCGCAGCTGCCAGATTGAGGCGCCAGGACCCCGACGCAATCATGCTGGTTCTCCCCTCCGATCACATGATCTCGCCTGTCTCGACACTCTGGGAGACGATCCGTCGTGCCCTGCCGCTGGCGGACGCAGGCGAACTCGTCACCTTCGGCATTGTGCCCACGGAACCGTCCACGGCTTACGGGTATATCAAACGGGGAACGGCCGTAAAGGGGGGCTACCGGATTGATCGGTTTATCGAAAAACCGCCGGAAGCCATGGCACGCCGGCTACTTAGGCAGGGTGGCTACTACTGGAACAGCGGCATCTTTCTCTGGCGCGCCGCCGCCTTGCTGGAGGAGTTGCGCCGTCACGCGCGGAGGTTCGTCGCGCCGCTGACCGCGATGGAACGGGCGCCGGATGCGGCCGCGGTCGATCGAGCCTTTCGCCGGATGCCGGAGGTGTCGGTTGATTACGCCGTCATGGAGCGGACGTCGCGGGCGGTGGTGGTGCCGGCGCGATTTCACTGGTCCGATCTCGGCTCGCTCACGGCCCTGGATGAACTGGCGCCGAAGGATCGGGCCGACAATGTCGTCGTCGGCGAAGTGATCGCGCTCGACACGGCCAATTCGATTCTCTACGGCGGGCGCCGGCTGCTGGCGGCGATCGGCCTGCGCGACATGGTCGTGGTGGATACACCGGATGCAATGCTTGTCTGCCCCAAACAGCAGGCGCAGAGGGTCAAAGCGATCGTCGGTGAGCTGAAGCGGCGCGATTCATCCCACTACCATCTGCCGCACCAGGAGTCCCGTCCCTGGGGCTCGTTCGCCGTGCTCGAGGAAGGCCCATCGTTTAAGGTCAAACGACTAGTGGTCAATCCTCGTACCCGTCTGAGCCTGCAGATGCACCGCCACCGCAGCGAGCACTGGGTGGTGGTGAACGGCCGCGCGCACATCCGTCACGGAAACCGGACATACGAGCTGAAGAGAAACGAGGGCACGTATATACCCAAGATGACAAAGCACCGGATCGAGAACCGGACCAGCCGGCCTCTGGAGATTATTGAAGTGCAAAGCGGTCCATATGTGGGCGAGGACGATATCGTCCGATTTGCCGATGATTATCTGAGAGGAAAACGTAAAGTGTGATGCATACGGCGATGGGGGGAGCGGGGGGAGAAGAGCATCTCCCTCCGCATACAAAGGAGATCATTGAAGTGAAAAGCGGCCCGTATGTGGGTGAGGACGATATCGTCCGATTTGCCGATGATTATGGAGGAATAACGGGTGAATGTCGAGAAGTCCCCCGAGTCGAAAGGATGTCAGGCGGAATGAGGGTTTTCCTTGACGCGACAGAGTGTCACGCACGAGCAGATCAACAATGACAGCCCCTTCATCCATCTTCCGCATGTACGACATCCGGGGCCGGGTGGAGAATGAGCTGACGCCGCAGGCGGCGGAGCGGATCGGCGAGGTGTTCGCCGGGATGGTACGCGAACGACAGGCGGCGGGGGGAACCGGGCACACCGGACCGCCCACGGTCGTGGTTGGACAGGACATGCGGCTCAGCTCACCGGCGTTGAGCCAGGCGCTGACCAGGGGACTGACCCGTTCAGGCGTGGATGTACTGGCGATCGGTCTCTGTCCAACACCGTTGCTCTATTTTACGCTGCACCAGCCGCCGCCGCTGCGCGGGCCCTTGGGCGGCGGGGTGATGGTGACGGGCAGCCACAATCCGCCAGAGTACAACGGGCTCAAACTCTGCCTGGGTGTCGAAACGCTCTATGGTGACGCGTTGCAGCGGATTGCCGCCGGCGTAGCGGGCTCGCGATCACAGGGGAGCGTCCCCGAGGGACGGGTGGAGACGGCGAGCATGCTCGAGAGCTATCTGAATCACGTGGCGGGGAAATACCTCGGCAATCCGGTCGGTGCGGCGGGCGTGGCAGCTGGACGGAGCGGCGACCGTGTGAAGATGGTCGTGGATGCCGGCAACGGCACGGCGGGCGTGGTGGCGCCGGAATTGCTGCGGCGTGTCGGCTGCGAGGTGATCGAGCTCTATTGCGAACCGGACGGCCGGTTTCCCCACCATCACCCCGATCCGACGATTCCGGAGAATCTGACTGACCTTGTCCGCGCGGTCGCGTCCGAACGGGCCGATTTCGGCGTGGCGTATGACGGTGACGCCGACCGGATCGGAGTCGTCGATGACCGCGGCGCTATCATCTGGGGGGACCAAATGCTCGCGCTTTTCGCCCGTGCCGTGCTGCGGAAACAGCACGGCGCGCTGGTGATCGCCGATGTGAAAAGCTCGCTGATCGTCGAGCGGCAGGTGCTCGATGCCGGCGGGCGCTTCCTCATGTGGAAGACGGGCCATTCGCTGATCAAGGCGAAAATGAGGGAGAGCGGGGCGGCGCTGGCCGGCGAAATGAGCGGTCATCTTTTTTTTGCCGACCGGTACTTCGGGTTCGACGACGCGATCTATGCGACGGCCCGGCTGGTGGAGCTCGTTCAGCACGCCAAGCAGGAGGGAGCGACTCTGAGCCGCCTGATCGACTGGCCGGCGACTTGCGCGACGCCGGAGATCCGGATCGAATGTCCCGATGAGAAAAAGTTTGCACTCGTCGGGCGAATCGACCGGCAGGTCAAACCGGCCGCGGCCGCCTCGCCGTTGACCTTGAGACGGGTGGTGACGGTCGACGGTGTTCGGGCGGAGTTTGACGGCGGCTGGGGGCTGGTGCGGGCCTCGAACACGCAGCCGGTGATTGTGGTCCGGTGCGAGGCAACAACGGCCGACCGGCTGGCGGCGGTCAGAGCGGTCGTGCGTACGATGATCGAGGCGGCCGCGAACGAATCCGGGGTCTCAATGACGACGGCCGGTTTATGAACGTGTTGCTGATCGGGTCCACGGGCCAGCTGGCGACGGCGCTCCGCCCGCGCCTGGAGGCCGCCGGCCATCACGTGACCGGCCTGACGCACGAAGCATGCGATTTGGCGACGCCGACGGCGGTGGAGCGGCAGCTTGACGCTCATGCGCCGGAGGCGGTGATCAACACGGCGGCCTTTCATCAGGTCGACCGGTGCGAGACGGCGATCGAGGAGGCGTTTCTCATCAACGGGTACGGCCCCAGGGCGCTGGGGCGCGCCTGCGCTGCGCGCGGGATCACGCTCGTGCACCTGAGCACGAACTATGTCTTTGACGGCCGCCGGAGCGAGCCCTACGACGAGACGGCACCGCCGAATCCCCTGAGCATCTACGGGCTGTCGAAACTCGCCGGCGAACGGTTCGTTCACGCCCAGGCACCCCGTCATTTTCTTGTGCGCACCTCGGGCGTCTACGGACGGCACACGGGACGGAAGGCTGGGGAAAATTTCGTCGAACGGATGCTCGCCGCGGCGTCGACCGCCGCGAGTCAGTCCTCCATCGGAGGCGGTCAGCCGCTGCGGGTGGTCAACGATCAGATTGCCACGCCGACCTATGCGGGCCATCTGGCCGATGCCATCGTGCGGCTGCTGTCGACCACGGCCTATGGTCTTCACCACGTGACCAACAGCGGTGCCTGCAGCTGGTGGGAGTTTGCGAGGGCGATTGTGGCGAGGGCGCAGGTGTCCGTCGCGGTGCAGCCGGTCAGCAGCGCCGAGTTTGGGGCGGCCGCGCCGCGGCCCGCCTATTCCACGATGGTCAGCCGCCGGTCGGCGGAGAACGGCTTCGGCCGGCTGCCGACCTGGGAGGAGGGGCTTGAAGCCTATTTTCGGGATCAGGGTCGGTGATCATGCTGACCCGGTTCGTGGGTAACCCGGGAGAAAGATGAGCCAGCCACGCGTTGCCGTTGTCGTGATCAATTGGAACAGCAGACGATATCTCGCCGACTGCCTGGCGTCCGTCCTGGCGCAGTCGTTGCCTCCCGCCGAGCTGGTGATCATTGACAATGCCTCGACGGACGATTCTCCAGCCGCGGGACGGCGGGCGATCGGCACGCCAAGCGGCGCGCCGTCCTGCCGTGTGGAGTGGATTATAAACCCGCGCAACGAGGGCTTCAGCCGTGCGGCCAATCAGGGGATCGCGGCCACGACGGGCGACTGGGTCCTGGTGCTCAATCCCGACGTCGTTCTGTCGCCGTCCTATCTTGAAGAGGCGTGGGGCGCGCTGCGCGTCCGGCCCGAGGCCGGCTCGCTGGCGGGCAAGGTGTTGCGGTTCGATTTACGCACCATCGACACCACCGGCCAGTATGTCCGTGCCGACGGGCGGGTGTGCGAGCGGGGGTACGGCACGATCGATCATGGAGCGTATGATCAGCCGGGCGAGGTCTTTTCCGTCTGCGGGGCGGTGGCACTCTACCGGCGGGTGATGCTGGAAGACATCGCGGTAGACGGGGAATATTTCGATGAGGATTTTTTCGCCTTTTACGAAGACGCCGATCTGGGATGGCGGGCACAGCGGCGCGGCTGGCGGTGCCGGTACCAGCCGACGGCGGTGGCCTATCATGCGCGCGGCGGCACCAATCCGGCCGCGGGACGGCGCTGGTGGTGGGCCCGGTGGCAGATGCCCCGGCGGCCGCTGCAGATTCAATTCCATATTCTGATGAACCGCCACTTGATGCTCATCAAGAACGAGCCGGCGGGACAGCTCTGGCTACACTGGCCAATGCTGCTCTGGGCCGATTGCATCGATCTCTGCTACCTGCTGGTGCAACCGCGATTGCTGGCCTGGGCGCCTCAAGCGGCCGTGCTGCTCCGGCGCGCCCTGGAGAAGCGGCGGCGGATGGCTCACTCCGCGCTGTCTCCGGTGCCGACACGCTCCGGCGCCGGGACGGGGTGACCGGACGATGTGCGGCATCTGCGGGATCATGCGATGGGACGGGAGGCCGGTCAGCGCGGCGACGGTGCGGGCGATGACCGACGCGTTGACGCATCGGGGACCGGACGGTGAAGGGCTGTTTATCTGGCCGAATGGGGCCGGTGGAAAGACCATGGCGGCTCGGAGAGTGGGGGCATCGCCGACCGTAAAGCAAAGCTTTTCGGGAATTTCCCCGGAGGACACTTCTTCGCGCTTCGCCGCACGGGCCCCCACATTTAATGTTTCAGTCGGACTGGGAAACCGGCGGCTGGCCGTGATCGATCCGGAGGGGGGGCGGCAGCCGGTCAGTAATGAGGACGGTACGGTGACGGTCGTCTATAACGGCGAAATCTACAATTATCGGGAATTGCGTCGGTCGCTCGAAGCGGGCGGCCATCGATTCAAGAGCCGGAGCGACACGGAGGTGATTGTTCACCAGTACGAGCAGGACGGGTGGCGATGCGTTGAGCGGTTTCGCGGGATGTTCGCGTTCGCATTGTGGGACGAAACGAACGGCCTCCTGTTGCTGGCGAGGGACCGGCTCGGCAT
>DATJYI010000079.1:0-5030 GCA_035499635.1 Nitrospiria bacterium
CTCGCGCAACAGCCCTCTTCCGCGATAATAGTCCAGCAGGGGGCGGGTTTGTTCGCGATAGACGGCCAACCGTTTTCTGACCGTCTCGGGCCGGTCGTCGTCACGCTGCACCAGCGTTGTCCCGCAGGCCTCGCACTGCTCCCCTTTGGCGGATGGCGCGGACTCAATGTGATAGACCCGCTGGCATTTCGGACAGCTCCGGCGGCCGGACAACCTCCGCACGAGCTCCTGCTCGTTCACTTCAAGATTCGCAACCGCCTCCAGCGGCTCGCTCCGCTCCTCCAGCAACCGGCCAAGGGCGTCGGCCTGGGCGATCGTCCGGGGAAAGCCGTCCAGCACGTAGCCGGACTCGTTCTGACGTGCCGAAAGCTGCTCGCGCACCAGCCCGATCATCACGACGTCCGGAACCAGCGTGCCCTGGTCCATGTAGCGTTTGGCCTCCACACCGAGGGTGGTTTGCTGCCGAACCGCCTCGCGGAGCAGATCGCCGGTGGAAATGCGCACCGCCTGGTAGCGCCGCGCCAACCGCTGCGCTTGCGTGCCCTTCCCAACGCCTGGCGCCCCCAACAGCACGACCCGCATCAGGCACCCCGCCCCTTCAGCCTGGCTTTTTTGAGAAAACCCTCATAATTCCGGCTCAACATGTGCGTCTCGATCTGCTGGGCCGTGTCCAGACCGACGCCGACGACGATCAGGAGCGACGTCCCACCGAAATAAAAGGGCAGGTGGGCTCCATAAATCAACATTTCAGGGATCACGCACACCACGGCCAGATAGATTGCACCGACAAACGTGATTCTCGTCAGCAATCGGTAAAGATAATCGGTCGTCTTCTGCCCCGGACGGATGCCGGGGATGAACCCACCGTACTTTTTCAGATTGTCCGCCATATCCACCGGATTCAACACCACGGCGGTGTAAAAGAAGCAGAAAAAAATGATCAAGCTCACATACATGATCGTGTAGATGACGGATCCCGGCGCCAGGTGCGTGCCGATGGACTGCACCCAGGGAACCTGGATAAACCCGGCAACCGTCGCCGGAGTCGCGATCAGGGAGGAGGCAAAGATCGGCGGAATCACCCCGGCCGTGTTGATTTTCAGGGGGATGTGCGTGCTCTGTCCGCCGTAGACCCGGCGTCCCACAACCCGTTTGGCGTATTGCACGGGCACCTTTCGACGGGCGCTTTCTAAGAAGACGATTGCGGCGATCACGCCCAGCACCATGACCATCAGCAGAGACAGCATCATAATATTGGGCAAGGCGATCTCACGGCCGAAGAAGCTGAATTGTCCAAGCTGACCGGCTTCATACAACCGATAGGTGTTGATCAACGCGGACGGCAGCCGCGCCACGATGCCGGCGAAAATGATCAGCGAAATTCCGTTGCCGATGCCGCGTTCCGTGATTTGCTCGCCCAACCACATTAAAAATGCCGTGCCGGCCGTGACCGTGATCATGGTCATCACTTCAAACGATCGACCCGGCTGTTGAACAAACATTCCGTTCTGCATGGATTCCAAACCAATGGCAATGAACAGCCCCTGCACCATGGCGATGCCGATGGTGCTCAGCCGTGTGTACCGGATGATCATCTTGCGCCCCGCTTCGCCCTCCTTGGCCAGCTTCGACAATGAGGGGATGACCACCGTCAACAATTGCAGAATGATTGACGCGCTGATGTACGGCATGATCCCGAGCGCAAAGATGGTGAACTTCGACAAGGAACCACCTGAAAAAATATCCAAAAATCCCAGCAGCGCCCCTCCCTGCTCGTGCAAAAATTTGCTCAGCTCCTCGCCATTGATCCCCGGCGTCGGAATATGCGCGCCGATTCGGTAGACGGCCAGCATCCCCAGCGTAAACACGATGCGCTTTCTCAGCTCGGGGATTTTGAAGATGTTCTGAATATTGATGATCAGCCGCTCAATCATCAGTCACCACACGAACCGTGCCTCCAGCCGCTTCAATTTTGGCCTTGGCCGACGCGCTGAAGGCGTGCGCCGACACGACGAGCGGCTTGGAGACGTCGCCGTCTCCGAGGATCTTGATTCTTGCCGACCGGTGTTTGTACACCCCTTCGCGCCGGAGCCGTTCCGGGTCGATCTCGGAAGACCCGGTCAAACGCGACAGTCGCTCCAACGACACCACCGTCCAGCGTTCCCGAACAGGCGCCCGAAATCCCCTCTTGGGCGCGCGGCGAATCAGGGGCTGCTGCCCCCCCTCGAAGCCGGGCCCTTTGCCGCCCCCGGACCGCGCCAGCTGCCCCTTGTGGCCTTTGGTGGCGGTTTTGCCTCGCCCCGAACCGGGGCCACGCCCGCGCCGGATCCGCCGGTGCGCCGATCCCGGCTGGGGCGCCAATTCATGAAGACGCATGAGACCGCACCTCCACCAGGTGAGCGACTTTATTGACCATGCCTCGAATCGTCGGATGATCATCCCGCACGACGCACTGCCGCAAGCGCCTGAGCCCTAACGCCTTCAAGACCCGCCGCTGTGTGTCCGGATGGCCGATCGGGCTGCGGCGCAGCGTGATCTCCAATTTGCTCGTTTTGCTCATCTTGCTCATCGCCAACTCAGTGTTCTTGCCCCTGCGCCGATTCGCTCGAGCGGGGCGCCGTGGTCGCAGACGTCCCCTGGCGGGCCTGCACGGCCGCATCAGGAATCCGAAGACTCTGCAATCCGCTCAGGACCGCCTTGACCACGTTGATTGGATTGCCGCTCCCGAGCGATTTGGTCAGAATGTTCTGGATTCCAGCCAGCTCTACCACCGCACGCACCGCCCCACCGGCGATGATGCCCGTGCCTTCGGCCGCCGGCTTCATCATCACCTGTTCCACACCGTATCGACCAGTCACGGCGTGGGGAATCGTGGTCTTCTGCAACGGCACCCTCACCAGCTGTTTTTTCGCCTGTTCGACCGCTTTTCGAATGGCCTCCGGCACCTCGGCCGCTTTGCCCTTGCCTGCTCCGACATGCCCCTGGCTGTCGCCAACCACCACAACGGCGCTGAAGCTGAATCGCTTCCCCCCCTTGACCACCTTGGCCACACGGTTGATCGCCACGACCTTGTCTTTGAGCGACATCCCTTCCGGATCAATCTTGCTCACGCCACACTCCCCGTCATGCAGTGAAGACGCCTCGTCATGGATTAAAACTCCAGACCCGCAGAGCGGGCGCCGTCGGCCAGCGCCTTGACCCTGCCGTGAAACAAATAGCCGCCGCGATCAAACACCACCCTGCTGATCTTGACCGCGAGGGCCCGTTCGGCGAGCAGCTGTCCCACGGCGGTTGCCGCCGATCGGTTGGACCCCTTTTGTTTCTGTGTCCGGAACGCCGGATCCAGCGTGGAGGCGCTGGCCAACGTCCGTCCCGTGGTGTCATCAACCAGTTGCGCGTAGATATGCTTGTGGCTGCGGAACACGGTCAATCGGGGCCGCTCCGTCAGGCCCGCAATTTTCTGGCGCACGCGCCGATGGCGTTTGGTCCTGGAGTGCTCTCGTGATGCTTGTTGGAATCCCACCATTCACCCCGTGTTATTTGCTCTTTTTCCCTTCCTTGCGCCGGATCCGTTCATGCTGGTATTTGATTCCCTTCCCTTGATACGGTTCTGGCGGCCGCTGGCTGCGCACATTCGCGGCAAATTGTCCGACCAGGTGCTTATTGGCGCCTCGAATCGTCAGCGCGGTCTGTTTGTCGATCGCCACTTCGATCCCGGCGGGAATATCCACGATGACCGGATGCGAGTAGCCCAACGTCAGATTGAGCTGCTTCCCCTGTTGCTGGACCTTAAATCCGACACCCGAGATTTCAAGCTTCCGTTCGTACCCCTTGGCGACCCCTTGGATCATATTGATGATTTCACTACGCACCATCCCGTGCATGGCCCTGTCGGCGTTGTCTTGGCCCACGCGTTTCACCACCAGCAAGTCGGATGACAGCTCATACGCCAAGGCCTGGTCGTTAAACCGGCGGGCCAGGCGTCCTTTCGGACCCTGCACCTGAATCTCCCGGCCTTCCCCTTGGGTAATCGTCACTTTCACGTCCTTGGGGATGGCGATCGGTTTGGCTCCAATGCGCGACATGTCGGCTCACCAAACCCGGCAGAGCACTTCCCCGCCGACCCGCCGCTGACGCGACTGGTGATCCGTCAGCACACCAGCCGGGGTCGACAGGATCATGATCCCGATCCCCCCCTCGATCGGTTTCAGCTCCTGGTACCCGCTGTAGACCCGCCGGCCGGGGCGGCTCACCCGTTCGAGACCATGAATGACGGGTTGTTCATCAGCAAGATATTTCAGGCGGATATTCATCACCGGCCGGGGCTTGTGTGGTGTCACATTGACGGATTCGACAAACCCTTCGTCCCGCAGAATGGCGGCAATCTGCATCTTCAGCTTGGATTGCGGCACTTCGACGGTTTGGTACCGTCGCTGCAAGGCGTTCTTGATTCTGATCAACATATCGGCGATCGGATCGGTCATCATCAGTCGTCACTCCACTCGGCAGGCACGCCTACCAGCTCGATTTTCTCACGCCGGGGATTTCCCCCCGCAGGCTCAAATGTCGGAAGCAAATCCGGCACAGCGCGAATTTTCTCAGGTAGCCACGGGCGCGTCCGCACAGTCGGCACCGGGTGTACCGGCGGACGGCAAACTTCGGCGGACGGTTTGCCTTGATCATCAAAGACTTCTTGGTCATCGTCCCTCCCGAAACGGCATCCCAAGGCGCGCGAGCAAATCTCTGGCCGCCTCATCATCACCCGCTGTCGTCACAATCGTGACATCCATGCCGTGCACGAGCTGGACCGAGTCATAGATGATCTCGGGAAAAATCAGCTGCTCTTTCAAACCCAGCGTATAATTCCCTCGTCCGTCGAACGCCTTAGCCGACACGCCGCGAAAATCCCTCAGGCGGGGCAGCACGGCATGGAGCAACCGCTCAATGAATTCGTACATGCGCCTTCCGCGAAGCGTCACCTTGCAGCCGATCGGCATGCCTTGGCGGATTTTAAATCCCGCGATTGACTT
>DATJYI010000080.1:0-5737 GCA_035499635.1 Nitrospiria bacterium
GCCGCGTCCTCGATCACGTGCACGCCCTCCCGCCTGGCGATCCGCAGTAGCGCGCCCATGTCGGCGCAATGGCCGAACAAGTGCACCGGCAGCAACGCGTTCAGACGCGGCCGGTTGCCCTCGGCTTTGATCCGCCGGAGACAGGCTTCCACCTGTTCGGGGTCGAGGGTGAGCGTCTCACGATCGATATCGGCAAAGACGGGCGTCGCCCCCACCAGTACTATGGCGCTGGCCGTGGCAAAAAAGGTGTACGGGGTCGTGATCACCGCGTCACCAGGGCCTATGCCCAGCGCCCGCAACGCCAGAATTAGCGCGTCGGTACCCGAAGCCACACCCACACCAATCAACGGTGAAGACGGGGTCGCCCCGGCCCGTGCCTCAATCCATTTGGCAACGGCCTGTTCGCAAGCTTCCACCGACGGCCCCAGAATAAACTGCTGTTGCGCCAGCACACGCTCCACTGCGGAGCGGATCGCCGGCTCCAGCAGTCGGTATTCGGCTTTCAAATCGATCAGCGGCACATTCACGACCGTGTCACCCCCTTCGCCCTCAGTAACTCGGCATAAAGCGTTTCCTGCCGGCGCACCATGGCGTGGATGTCAAATTCGTCCGGCAGCGCGGCGGCCGCAGCACCCATCCGTCGCCGGAGCGCCGGCGCCCGCACCAGTTCGAGCAGCCGTTCTGCCAGTCGCACCGAGTTGCCAATTGGCACCACGTAGCCATTGACGCCATCCCGCACAACGTCGGTCACACCGTCTGCCGCCGTCGCGACGACCGGGAGACCGGCCAGCAGCGCCTCAAGCACCGCGCGGGGCAGCCCCTCCCACCGTGAGGTTAGAAGAAAACAGTCCGCCGCACGCAGCAATTGGGGAACGTCCCGGCGCCACCCCAGCAGCGTCACCCGTCCCTCCAACCCTTCATCCCGTATTCTGGCTTCGAGCTGCGGACGTAATTCTCCGTCTCCGGCGACCAGAAATCGGACCTCCGGCACTTCCCTGAGCACCCGACCGGCCACGGTCAGAAGATCATCCGGCGCCTTCTGCGGCTTCAGACAAGCCACCGTCACCACCACCGGAACTTCGGGCGGCACTCCCAGCGCCGCACGCGTGGCCACCCGCCGTCCCGCCACTTCATCGTGCGCGGCATCGGTCCCCGCCGACCGGAAGGATGCGAAATCGATCCCGCTTCGGATCAGCACCGATGCGGATCGACCGTCGCCCCCCGACACGCCATGAGCCCCGAACAGTCCGAGACGCTCGCCGAGCCGTTGATTCGAACTGGACACCACAATCACGCCGTCCGTCACTCTCCCCGTCAGCCGTTCCATCCAGATGAAGAAATGACGCACCCACCAGGGCTGTCCGTCATGAAATCCGAAGCCGTGATACGTATGAATGATCGCCGTCGCACCGGCCAGCCGTGCAGCCCATCGGCCCAATATGCCGGCTTTTGAACTGTGCGTGTGCACAATCATCACCGGCCCGGCTTCCGCGCGAATCCGCGCCAAGTGGCGCCGCAGCGCCAGCAATGCCTTCAGATCCCGCCAGGGTCTAATCTCACGGACGAGCGATGGCACCCATATTGTCCGAAGCGCCTCCGATCCACTGGCCTCCTCGTCGAGAAGCCCCCCGCATCCGGCGATCAGAAATGGGGCGAATCGTTCACGATCAAGGTGCGACAACGTGAACAGGGTGTTTTGCTGCGCACCGCCCAGTTCCAGCTTCGTAATGATATGCACGACCGGCACCGGTCGTCCGGTCTGCATCGACATTCGCCTGGCGACCGCCGGCCGATCCGCCACATCCATGGTCATCTTGCCGTCCTGCGCCGGGCGGGGCCGATTCGGCGCCCCTTCTTCCCCCGCGTGTTCCGCAATGTCGATTCCGCCGCCTCTTTCCCCTGCCAGACCGCGTCTTCCATTGATGAGTGCTCCCACGCACCGTACCGGCCGATCGACTGCACGCCGGCCTCACGCAATGCACGCTGCAGCCGGGCAAGAATGCGGGGGCGTGACCGGTCGAAAATGACGTATGCGTAGGGGATTTCGACCACATCGCGCATGGTGATCCGATCCTCCGCTCGGAGCAGTTTCGCAGCCCGTAGCCCCGCCACCGCCTGTTCGACCGCAGCGGCGCGATCAACGGTCCGATCCGGCTGGTGCGAACTTTCAACAGAGATCAGCGACTGCCCGGGTGGTGCGACCGACGGCGTCAGGTTGGAGGGAAAACCGACGCGGTAAAACGGAAACTGGCGCTCCGGAAAATAGATCCAATGGTAGGGCACGATTGTGGGACGATCGACGCCCAGATTCACGTTGGTGACCGATACATGTGAAAGCCCGTTGGCCAGCCGCGTCATGGAGGCAGGGAATCCCGTGGCGCGCCTGAACAGCTCCGGCAACGGAATGGTGGAGATCAGCCGCCGGTATCGGACCTGCAGACCGTTCCGAAAGCTGACGACACGCCGGCCCGGATCAATGGCAGTCATCTCATGCCCGAGGTGCAAACCTTTCGGAACCTGCCTGGCAAACGCGTCTGGATAACATTGAATTCCGCCCTCATTGGGGTAGTAAAAGGAGGGGTTGTACCCCATGTTCCGGTTGGCCAAACCCAATGCGCCCTGCACGACCTCCTCCAGGGTGGGAATCGGAATCAGCCAGCCGCCGCCCCAATCGCACCCCAGTTCGGTGAGCGGCCGTTGCCAGAGCTTTTCATTAAACGGCGTCATAAAATGGCTGGAAATTCCCTCACCGAAAGTGCGCACCACCCACTCACCAAAATGCCTCGGCCGGCCGCGCCGGGTTGATGACGTGCGGTTCCGTTTTCCCCACGCGTCGATAAAACCCATGAGACAGTCCTTGACCACCTCAACCGGCAGACCGAAGGTGTTGGCCTGAAACGGGTAGTCGGTGAAGACCCCGTGCGAATAGATCACCGCGCGGCGCTGGTGCGCCACCAGCTCGGACCCCGACTGGCCCAGCAAGCGTTCGACGAGCGCCTTGATCTCTGGACGGCGAAAATGCATCAAGTGGCCGGTGCAATCAAACGTGAACCCGTCGCGCGTCATGCTCCGGCACAAGCCCCCGACGGACGATTCCCGTTCAAAAAGTGCGAAGGGTGCGCCTTCCTGTTGCAACCGATACGCCGCGCTCAGACCGGCCAGACCGGCGCCGAGGATGACCACGTCTTCGGGACGTTCAGCGCCCATTCGTCATCCCGGTCTGTTGGGGCGTCCTCTTTGGCCGGTCAACTGTCCGGTGCGCGTCGTCGGTCCGAACCATCTCCACACGTTTCAACCACACGCCTGCGGCTAGGGCGAGCGACGACGCCGAGGCCACGATCACCAGCGCCTGCCCAAACGGCAGCCACACCACCCCCAGCCCCGCCAGCCCCAGCAGCAGCGAGACCGCGCAACTGAGCGCGACGATCTGCGGCACCGTCATGTTCCACCGGCGCAAGCGCAGGGCGAAATGATCGGGACTGCCGAGGAAAACCGGAATGCCGCGCATATAGCGGATCGCCATGACGAAAAACGTATCAAAGATCGACACACCCAGAATGAGTACCGGAGCGAACAATCCCATCACGCTCCGGTGGGTGTATTGCAGCGTCATCGTCACCGCGCCAAGCAGAAACCCGACGAACATACTGCCGGCATCGCCCATGTAGATTTTGGCGGGGTACCAATTATATCGGAGAAACCCGATCAGGCCCCCGGCCAGCGCAGCCATTTGCACTGGCGCATCTTCATCACCCGTCGCCACGGCCACGACGAAGAGCACAACCGACGAGACGACCGCCACCCCGCCGGCCAGCCCGTCCATCACGTCGATGATGTTGAAGGCGTTGATCAAGCCGACCATCCAGACGACGGTCAAGGCCACCTGCGCCCAGTAGGGCAGAAACGCCAACTCGATCCGGATGCCGCTTTTCATGAGCACGAAGACGGCCACCAACTGACCGATGAACTTCGCGCTGGGCGTGAGGACGCCAAAGTCGTCGATCAACCCCAACATCACGATGATCGTGCCGGCCAGCAGCAGTCCCAGCACGGCGTGGCTGAACTCAAACGTCAACGCCAGCGTGACCAGAAACGACAGATAGATCGCCAGGCCGCCCAGATAGGGCACCGGCTCCGACTGATGCTTGAGCCGTCCGTCCGGCCGGTCGACGATGTTGAACCGCAGCGCGGCCTGACGGGCCAGCGGCGTCCCGTACAACGCCAGCACCATGGCCAGGAAAAACGCCAGCCCGTCAATGATCAGCGGCATCATTCTCGGTCCCCTTCATCTTGTCCGGTGAGCGTGCGGCCGAATGCCACCAGATGATCGTACCACAGCGCGAACAGCCACACGCCCCACAGCAGCAGGCTGTAATCATCCTCGCCCCGTCGATGCGCGCTGAACCATTGCGTGATGGTCCGTCCGTTCCAGAGCCCCAACTGGCCGACAGCCGATCCGTTGATGTCGTCCAGCGCCCGCCGCCCCATCTCGCCGCGCAACCAGCGAGCAAGCGGCGGCTCGAATCCCTGCTTCGGACGGCGGACGATCGAGGCGGGCAACCGGTCCATGGCGGCCTGCTTGAGAAGATACTTGCCCGTGCCGCCCCTAACCTTCATCGTGGCCGGCAACGCCGACGCCCATTCAACAAGTTGGTGATCAAGGTAGGGCACCCTCGCCTCCAGCGAGACGGCCATCGCCATGCGATCGACTTTCACCAATAAATCATCAGGCAGCCAGGTCCGCATGTCAAGATCGAGCATGGCGTTGAGAGTCTGTTCGTCCGAGGGGCCCTCCCCTCCCTCAGGATTCCGCTCGGCCAACAAACGGTCAAATCCCTCCCGCAATCCCGCCGCGGCCCGATCCACCTGATCCGGCTCCTCCCACAACTGCCGCATCAGCGACGGCGACGCCGTGGCCGCCCAGCCGAGGTGACGGCCGGACGGACTGTTTTGCCAGTAGGCCTCGAGCGCCTGCCGGACTCGCCACGACCGCGCCAAGACGGTCAGCAGGGGCCGAACCGCATCGGGAACAAGCCGCATCACCCGGTTCCATCGCTGCAGCCGGTAGCGTCGATACCCGCCGAACAGTTCGTCCCCCCCCTCGCCGGTCAATACCACCGTGACTTCTCTGCGCGCCAATCGTGATACCAGCAGCGTCGGCACGAGCGCCGGATCGAGCACCGGATCATCCAGCGCCGCCACCATCCTCGGAAGCGCGTCGATAAAATTCGGTTCGGTCACGACCAGCTCATGGTGCGTCGTCCGCATGACCGACGCCACGCGACGGGCGTGCTCCAGCTCCCCCTCGCCCGCCATGCCTTCGAACCCGACGGCAAAGGTGTGCACCGGCGTGTCCACACGGCGCCGCATGGAGGCCACGATCATGCTCGAATCGAGCCCGCCGCTGAGAAAGGCCCCCAACGGCACATCGCTGACGAGATGCGACGCGACCGAGTCATCCAACCGTTCGAGCAACGCGCGCGCCAAGTCCGAGTCCGGCGGATAAGACGGCGTCGCGGCGTGCGGCCGCCAGTAGGGACGCAGTTCGAGCTTGCCGCTTCTCACAATCGCCACCGTTCCGGCCGGCAGCTTGTAGATCTTGGACATGATCGTCAGAGGCGACGGAACGTACTGCACGAGAAAGAGCTGCGCGAGCGCGACGGGATCCAGCACCGGCGTCTGCCCCAGGCCGCGCAGGAGGGCCCATATTTCCGAGGCGAAGAGGAGTCGATCGCCG
>DATJYI010000081.1:0-6774 GCA_035499635.1 Nitrospiria bacterium
CGTCACCTGCAGGCTTGTCCAAGACGTCACCCCGTTCGGGGGCAGCAACGGCGACATGGCGGTCTGGGTCGTGAGGGGGTAGGTGCCGAGCGTTTGATTGTACTGGGAGAGAATCGTGGAGGCGTCAAGCGCCGTGTCGTAGACGGCGGCTTCGTCGATGATGCCGTTGAAAAAGTTCGCCTGGGCGTTCCGGCTGCCGAGGTGCAGATCAAGGTTGTTGAGGATGGACGCGGAGAGCGTATTTTTCACGGTAGTAATCGACGGATCCAGCACACCATCCACGTACAATTTCAGGCCGGCGGCCGAGCCGGATCCGTCAGAGGTGAACGCCACGTGATGCCACAACCCGTCGGTGACGACGATGCTGCCCTGCACGTCCGCCGCGTTGCTCGGCCACGTGTTGACCAGGGAGGCGTGGAGCACGCCGCTTGAATCGACGTAGAATTCGTACCCCGTATTGGGAGAGGTGTTGCTCATCTTCGCGTAGATCCGTCCCCCCGTCGAGGAGGTCTTGATCCAGGCTTCGAGCGTGAAGGGGTCCGTCCGATCAAAATCAAACGGCGCATCCGTCGAATGCAGGTCGTCCGCCACGCCGTCGAACGAGAGGGCGGCCAGCCCGACATGCGCGGTGGTCGATTGCGTCGGGACGTCGATGGTGTCCTTGTAATAGAGCCCGTAATTGCCGCTGGAATTGTTGCTGAAATAGAGCCGGTAGAGGCCGCCGGGCGCCTGGAAGCTGAACGGATAAAGCGCTTGAGACGCCGCAGCCGTGCCGGTGTTCAGGAAGGTTCCCGTTCCCGCCGCAATGTTGGAAGCGTTGGGCGGATTGGTGTCGGACGTGTCCTTGTAATAGAGCGCGTAGTAGGTCCCGTTGCTCCGGCTGTAGATGAGCCGGTAAGTGCCGTCGGGGTTCGGGACCACATCGGGGCCGGTGGCCTGATTATTGGTTGCGGTGCCGGTATTCAAGTAGGCGCCCACGCCCGGCGTAATATTGGAGATGCTTGGCGGGTTGACATCGCTCGTGTCCTTGTAATAGAGCGACCAATACGATCCGTTGTTCCGGCCGTAATAGAGCCGGTAGTTCCCCCCGGGCAACTGCACGATCCGGGGGGCATGGGCCTGGTCCGCCGCCGCGCTGCCGGTGTTCAGCGACGTGCCCGCTCCCGCCGGAATGTTGGTTGCGTTCGGCGGATTCGCGTCGGACGTGTCTTTATAATGGAGCGCCCAGTAGGTGCCGTTGTTGTATGCGAAGTAGAGCCGGTAGTTTCCGCCCGGAAGTTGCACGACCGTGGGAGCCTCCGCCTGGTCGCTCGCCGACGTTCCGGTGTTCAGGAAGATGCCCGAACCCGCCGGAATGTTGGTCGCGTTCGGCGGATTCGTATCGGTCGTGTCCTTATAATAGAGCGCCCAATAGGCGCCGTTGCTCTGCTGGGCGTAGTAGAGCCGGTAGGCGCCGCTCGGAAGTTTGAACACCCTCTGGGTCTGGCTTTCAGTGGCGGCCACGCCACCGGTCATGAACGTCCCCGTGCCGGATGTGATGTTCGTCGGGTCGGGTAGGCCGACGCCGTAGATGCCGGTGTTGCCGTTGCCGCTCGAATCGTCGGCCGTCGTTGGCCCATCCTCGTCCAGATGCCATAGCGCCACGGTGCCCGAATCGGGCGCCAGCGGTGCGCCACCGTACGGCGTCAGCCCAATGACGTTGGGGCCGCTGGTGATTTGAGTCGGATCCGACAGCGTAAAGCCGCCGAGTGCGAGCAGATTATAAATCGGAGCGGACAGCTCAAAATTCGCTCCATAGATGTCGACCAGCAGGCCGGCCGTCCCCGCCTGAAGTGACGGCGGGGCGATCGAGCTGATCGTCGGCATGAGGGAGACCTGGAGAAGACCGGAACCGGTCCCGTTCAGCCCGCCCGAATTGGTCACCGTCACATCCCAGGCTCCGGCGGAGGCATTCGCCGCAACCGTCACTTTCGCAATCAGTTGGCTCTGGCTGACATAGGTCACCTGCGTGGCCGTGACGCTGCCCGGTGAGCCGGCATGGACGAACGTGACGACGGGGCCGGGGGCGACGTTGCTGAAATTGGCGCCGTTGATCGTCACATTATAATTGGTCGCGCCCTGTCCCAACTGGCAGGCGCCGGGGCTTGCGGCCACGCAACTGGGTGCGGCGGCAGGCGTGGCGCTGGTGACCGACGGCGTGCCGGTGACGCCGAAAACGCTGCTCACGGTGCCGACTCCGGCGTTGCCTCCGGGCGGGCTGGGATTGGTGACCGTCGCCGACCGGTAGCCCACCTCCGCCGAAGGATCGATGGTCACCGTGCAGGAGAAGGAGGTGGCGGTGTAACTGCCGCAGCCCGACGCGGTCATGCCCGATCCGCTGAAGGTAAGGGCGGCTCCGGTCTGGAAATTGAACCCGTTCACCGTCATGCTGAAGGTGCCGGGGCCTCCGGAACCCGGTACGACGCCGCTGATGCTCGGGCCGTTGTCGACAATGAAGGCGCCGTTGCCGCTGGTGCCCGAATCGATCCGGCCGCCGCCGTTGGTGACCGTCACGTTCCACGTGCCGGCCGTCGCCGGAAAACCGCCGGCCGACAGCGTCAGATTGACCTCGAGCTGGGTGGGATTGATCAGGGTTGTGGAATTCAGCGTGAGGTTGCTTCCACCGCTGAACGTTACGACGCTGGTGGCATCAAAACCGGCGCCGTTGATGAAGACGTTCTGATTCAGCGCTCCCTGGCCCAGGTGGCAGGGCGGCGTTCCACCGGAGGGGCAGGTGGTGGAGGCGACGCTCAGCGACTGGCGGACATCGAACAGGCTGGCGGGGGTTACGTACGTCACATTGCCCGGATTGGTCAACTGGATGTTGCGCGGGCCGGACGGCGACGCCGGAGCGATCGCGACGTGGACCGTCAGTTGGCTCGGGCTGTCAACCGTGCCGGACGTCACGGTGACCGTGGCGTCGGGCGTGAAGCCGATCAAAAACATGACCTGCGTGGAGTTGGCGGAGAGGGCGCAGGGATAGACGTCGCCCGGACAGACGAAGCGCGTCCCGCTCATGACAAGGGGGAGGTCCGATTCGGTTTGATAGCCGAAGCCGGGCGTGACGTTCGTAAGCCCGAGCGGCGGCGGCAGCAAATGCTGATCGTAGACCATCGAGAAGGAGGCCGGATAGAGCGTGCCGCTCAGCGGAATGGTCTGGGCGCCCGAGGCGCTGGGCGTCAGAATGACCACCGGCTGCCACGCGGCGCCGGCCCAAAGGGAGCTGGTCAGATCGGGGAACTCGCTCAAACGGCCGAGCAGCAGATCGGGTGAAATGGGATTGGAGGCGAATTGCGCCTGCGCGAGCGGCGGCTGGACGGCGTCGAGCACGCTCACCTCGTCGATCAGCCCCTGGAACTGACTGCCGGACGGCCGGGCGCCGATCATGAGGGCGTTCTTCGACCCGCAGCCGGTCATCGTGCCCGTATACGCCACCGTCTGCATCAGGTTGCCGTTGACATAGAATTTCATCTGGCCCAGCGTGCCGCTGAAGGTCACCGCGACGTGCTGCCACGTATTGAGCGACAGCGGCGTGGTGCCCTGCCAACTCCAGCCGCAGCTCGTTCCCTTGGTCATGATGGCGGCCTGCAACACGCCGTTGTTGATGCCCATCTGATAGGCGTTTTCCTTGTTCAGAATGATGGCGCTGGATGGAAACGCCTGCGGGTAGACCCAGGCCGTCATGGTCAGTGCGGAACCGCTGATGTTGAGGGAGGCGGGGTTAAGCGCGGTAAAGGCCGAGCCGCCCGCAAAGAGCACCGCGTTGCCGACGATGCCGGGTTGTCCCGCCGTGGTCCCGTTGGCGGTGAGCGTCAGGCTGTTGCCGTTTCCGGAGCTGTCGAGCATGGGGCTGCTCGCCTCCTCGAAATGCCACTGCCCCTTCAGCGCCGCCGTCGGAGGCAGTACGGCCGGCGCCGACCAGCCGGCCGTTGATGTCCAGCTCCTCCACTGCGGCACCACCCCTTCGGCGTCGACATAGAGGGCTCCCCCGACGCCCTGCCAGGCCAGATCAAACGGCCGGGCCTGCGTGGCGTTCAGCGGCGGCACCGCGCCGACCACCTGCGGCGCGGCGTTTCCGCTGGTCTGCCAGGCCGATCCGTCCCACAGCGAAACCGAAAGCTGGCCTATGGTCGAGACAACGCCGGCCGCGATGCGATCCGTGGAATGATCGGCCGCCAGACGCACCGTCCTCAGACCTCCGGCTACGGTCGTCAGGCCGATCGGCACGGGTTGTGGCGTCACCCCCCAGATTGCCCCATTCCACGTCAGATAATCGGGCGTGTTCGAGCTGTTGTCCGCCCAGACGACCACGGCCTGGCATGTCGGCATTCCACTCGCGCATGAATCCTGAGTATAGGCGCCGTCGAAAACGAGCGCCTGCGTGCTGGCGGCGCTTGACGTCAGCAGCTGCTCGTGGCCGAATGTGTTGGTCAAGCCATCCCAAATCAGGGCATTGACGGCGCCCGAGGCGTTCCCGTAGAGCAGGAGGATTTCATTGCTCGCCGGCCTGGGCACCAGACGCGCCCACGTGATGGGACTCGCCGTACTCAGTGACACATTCGCGACGGATTCGGCGCTCCATGCCGTTCCGTTCCAGACCCGGTAGTGGGGCAGGGCCGAGCCGGTGAGCCCGTAGACCGCCAGCGCTTCGCCGGAGAGCTGCTCATAGGCGATATCCATGCTGCGGGTCGACGGAATGGTACCGATGGGGCCGGTTGACGTCGTCGCCGTCAATGGGGCGCCCCACGAGAGGCCATTCCAGACGAACAGGTTCAGCGCGCCGGTGAGATCGATCACCCCGAGCGCTTTTTCCGGTGAAAGCGGACTGGCGCGCAACACCGTCCAGCGCGGCACGCCGGAGTTCACGCCGACGCCCGCCTCGGCCGACCAGCTGCCGTCGGCCTGCAACAGCCGGTACCGGGGTTCGGACGAGCCGTTGACGCCATAGGCGACCATCGGCGCGGCGGTGAGCGAGCCCACATAGAAACTGGCCGGCAGGCTCATGCCTCCGTCGGGATTGTTCACGATGATCTGCCGGTAGCCGATGGGCGTTCCGGTCGGGATGGTGATCGTGCAATCGACCTCGGTGGAAGGCGTGGTCGCGTTGTTGGCACAGGATCCCGCACCCGTGATGTTCGGGTCGTTGACCCACGCGCTGCCGTTGTAGGCCAGGATCGCCACCGTCGCGCCGGCCTGAAAATTTGCGCCGGTCAACGTGAGCGGCAGGTTGCTCGTGCCGGGCAGCGCGCTGGACGGCGCGACCGCCGTCACCACGGGTTGCTCGAGAACGAATTTCCAATTGACGTTGTTGGCGCAGGAGTCGGTCGCAGGATCGATCACGGAGTTGACCGCCGTGATGATCTGACCGCCCGAGGTCAGCAATGCCGTCGAATCGGTCACATTGACGTAATCGACCGCCTGGGAGCCGGCGACCCGGAGGAACCACGTTTGCGATGGTGCCGTGCTTCGAAAGAAAATCGGCGATGAGGCCGACTGGCCGTTCCAGCTGACGTTGTTGAAATGATAAGTGGCGCCTGCCAGGTATTGCACCCGCACATGGCCGGTGATGATCGTGTCATTGCCCGTCACGTCGGCCGCCGACGCAAAGATGACGCCCGGCGTGAACGACACGTTGCAGCCAGGATCATCGGCGCCCGAACTGTTCGTGATGGTCAGGTTGTCAAAAGCGGATGGACCCGTCATCGCGCCGGTCAGGGTCTGGAGCGCGGTGCCGTTCAGAATGACCGTGCCCGTCCCCGCGGTGAAAGCCCCGTTGTTGGTCCAGCCGCCGCCGACGCTCAGGCTGCTCGAACCGCCGTCGAGCGTGGTGGACGCCGCCACCGACACATTGCCGCTGATGGTGTGCGCGGCCGCGCCAAGTCCGAGAGTCCCGCCGGTCACGCTTAATGATCCCACCGTCATGGCGCTGGTCACCTGAACCGCACCGGCGCCGGCTTTGGTCACGGTGAAGGCGCCGGTGATCGTATTCGAGAAGGTGGCGGTCCCGCCGGCCGCAGCCTGCAGGGTAACATCCTTGTTCAATGTGATGGCGCCGGAGAAGGTCGATGAATCCGCCGTGTTGCCGCCCAGCGTCGCCGTTCCGCTGTTGCCCGACCTCACCATGACCGGCCGCCCAATCGTAAAGGCACCGTCGGTCAGCAGCGCGGCGTCGGTGTTGCCGGCCGCCGTGTCCCCAACCAGAATGGCGCCGCTGGCTGAGCCGCCCAACGCGCCGTTTCCGCTGGCGGGCGCCGCGGCGGCGACGAGAATGGTCCCGGCCAGGAGCGCGGTGGAACCCGCGTAGCTGCTGGTCGCATTTGTTAGCGTCAGGGTGTCGGCGCCGACTTTGGTCAATCCCCCGGCGCCGACGATCGCGCCGCTGAGGGTCACAGCGCCCGCGCCCCCCACGGCATTGCCGGCGGCCACCAGCGTCACCTGTCCGATGTAGGTTGCCGCCGCGCCGCTGCTGTTGATCAGCGCCCCGTTTCCGCCGACGCCCGTGCCGTTGATCGATAAGGGTTCGGCCGCGGCCAGACTCCATCCATTCAGATCCAGCGTCGCTCCGCCGGCCACGGCGGTGCCCCCGGCCGTCGTCCCAAGCGGACTGTTCGTCGCACTGCCCGCCGCCCCCAGTTGCAGGGTGCCGGCGCTGACGGTCGTCGTGCCGGTATAGCTGTTGTTGCCGTTCGACAGCGTTATTGTATTTGTGCCGACCTTGATCAGGTTAAATCCGCC